>JBDRKN010000027.1:0-8239 GCA_043813955.1 bacterium
CTATCTTTCGATTCCACTATTTGAGTATCAAACTGGCGCACAATAGCTTCTCCTTTGTCAGTAGCCTGCTGGCCTGCTGAATCAGCGTCAAGGGCAAATATAATATTATCAGTATATCGGTCTAATAGCCTTACCTGCTCAGTTGCAAGGGCAGTTCCAGAAGCTGCGATCACATTAGTAAAGCCAAACTGATGGGCTGTAATCACATCCATCTGCCCTTCCATGATAATTGCATAGCCCTGCTGCTTGATGCTCATTTTGGCTTTGTCCATGCCAAACAAGAGCTTGCTTTTGTCATACACAATGGTCTGAGGGCTATTAATATACTTTGCCGTGTCGTCTGAACCAGACATAGCCCTTCCTGTAAATCCGACAACATTGCCATTGATATTATTAAGAGGAAACATTATGCGGTTGCGAAAGCGGTTGTACTGCTTGCTAGCTCCCTGCTTCCTTGCTGTCAAGCCTGCTGTAAAAAGGTCTTCTTGCTTAAAACCCTTGCTTGTTAAATAATTAATCAAATCATCCCAGTCGTCCTTAGCATAACCAATCTGCCATTTATCAATCTCTTCCTTGAAAATTCCCCTTTGCTCTAAATAATCCCTGGCTGCCTTGCCCTCTGGAGAATGTAAGAGATTGCTGTAATAATATGCGGTCGCGGCTTCTAAAATATCTAATACCATATTTCTCTGCGAAGCAAGCTTTGGATCCTGCTGCCTTAAAACCACTCCTGCCTTAGGCGCTAGCAAACGCAAAGCTTCGACAAAAGTAATATTTTCCATTTCCATGACAAAGGTAAAAATATCTCCTCCTTTTCCTGAACTAAAACAATGCCAGATCTGTTTTTCTGGCGAAACTATGAAAGAAGGCGTTTTTTCACGATTAAACGGAGACAAAGCGGAAAAATTAACGCCGCTTGGCTTAAGATTAGGTATGTACTCGCGAATCACCTCTACAATATCAAGTTTGGATTTGATTTCCTCAGCAGGCGTCATATTAATGATTTAAGCCTGGCCATTTCCTGCTCAACAACAAAACCTTCATATTCTGCATTATGAGCTGATGACCCTTTGTAGCTCGGCTTTTTCTGGTCTAAATGCAAATTTAAAACCAGCTCAGATTCTGTTTCTTTTGCATATATATGAAAGCGCGGATAAAATCCGCCTTGAACTGGCCGCACAAAACTTTCCTGACCTGTTTTTTTATCTTTTAAATAACCATATCCTGCTTTTCGCAAAAACTGTATATAATTGCCTGATAATTGATTTTTGTCTAATTTTAATTGCATTTGTTTAAATTTAATGTATTTTTAGTTTAATACAGTATATATTATATCGCAAGAGCTTGTAAAATAGTAAAAATAATGATGCTATTATGTAAATAGAACTTTTACAAATAAAGGAGCAATCATGAAAAAAGAACTAAAGCTCTTTAGTGAAAAAAAAATCAAGATATAGATGATGCTAACAAGATATTTAAGCAAACGCTTAAAAAAGCTCTGTCCAAAAGAAAATTAAGTATTGAAAAAATTATTAAATGGTGTTCTGATAAGCATTTCCCCGAGCTGTTAACAGAATCTAAATCCAGAATAGGCATAATTAGAGCTATACTGCGCATTGAGAACATAGATGAGCTAATCTTTTATTGGCAAAGCACTTTAAGCAAAGGATTGAAAAAATTAATTGCCTGGCGCATACAAAAATTATTAGCAAAGGGAATTAAACTCAACAAAAAACAGATAGCCAAGCTTCATCATATCTTGAATTAAAAATAGCCCCTTGATAGCATGCATATCAAGGGGCTTTATATTTAAAATTTAATTAGATCCAATTGGCCAAAATAATACCCATAACCACCAATGATACTAAGCTGTAAATGGTATTTATTAAATATAATTTAAAAGGCTTGTTTTCCCACAAGACAATGCCTAAACCAGTAGTAGCGAAAAAGCCGAGCCAAATCCAGAATCCTGCGGCAGCGCCTGCGGCTGCAGTATTAACACCCATGAAGAAAATAAAGCTGGCAAAGATATAGGCCATGACTAATGAGGCCAAAAAGCCAATAATGTAAGAACGTGTCATGTTCTTGCAAGCCTGATTTCCTGACAGCTTCATCCAGACTTTGCCAAAAACGCTTTGTGAATACCAAATAGCGCCAATGCCTACAGAAACAATGCCGGCAAGAAAAACTGCCCATAAATTAATTTCTGCTCCTGTCATCATAATATCACCTCCCCTCTAATTTAGATCTATATTTAATTGTCTATTATTATTATACCATACTTGTGAAGAAACAAAAAATCCTATCATTTAAACTAGGATTAAATTTATACAAAGCGCTTATTCTTTTAAATATCGCGCAGCAATTAACGTGGCAATTGGCACAGCTATAATCAATCCAATGCTGCCAAGCAAGCTCCTTACAATTTCCGTAGCAACAATCTCATTATTAATCGCCTGTGTCCATGTTACTAAAAAACCGCTCTTTACTTTGAACAATAACAATAAAGGAAGAGAGACTCCGACATAAGCTAAAAATAATGTGTTAATCATTGAGCTGATATGATCAACTCCGACTCTCATGCCACGCTTGAATAAATCATATGCGCCAAAATTAGAGTTTGCTTTTTTAATTTCTTGAACAGTAGAAATTTGGCTGATAACAACATCGTCTAATACTCCTAATGTGCCAATAATAATGCCTGCGAGCAGCAAGCCTTTGAAGTTAATAACAGAACTTGTAGATTCAATTAAAAAAACAACATTTTCATCAGCTAAGCCTGATAATTCAGATAAGTTAGAAAATATAATTGATAATATTCCTGTAATTAACAGGCTGATGCTAATACTGATTAAAGCTAAGTGAGACTGTCTTTTAATGCCCCATGTAATATATATAATTGAAGTTAAAATAAGGAGAGAGCCTAATATGGTTACAATCAATGGATTATAGCCATGCATAATCAAAGGAATAATTCCCCAGACAATAATAGCAAAAGTAATTGCCAAGCTTAATAATGCCTTAGCTCCTTTGGTTCTGCCAATCAATATGGTTAAAATAATAAAGATAACTAATAAAAGATAGAGATAGCTTCTGCGCACAATATCAGTGATATAGAAATTTTCTTCATTATCAATGTTTTTTAAATAAGCTACTACAACTTTATCACCCGGCTTAACCACCTTGCCCTGTATTACATCTAAATTATTAATGCCTTGAGCTATGATTTCCTTATCCTGCCAGCCATTTGTTAAACCTAATAATTTAACATCTTGCTGAATAATTTTAGATCCATCTTCTCTAAGCAATTCACGGCTGTCTATAATTTCAATCACTTCTGCTTCAAAGCTAGTCTGCTCTGTTTCTGATTCCTGAGCTAAAACTATTGCAGGAAATAATAGCAAAAAAATAATTATTAATTTTATTAATTGCTTCATAATTTTCTAGATAAAAAATAAAAATGTAATCAATCCTCATTATCTGCAATTTCCTGCGCTATTTGCTTAGCTGGCCCAGATTTTTCATAATATTTTACTCCTCTCTCTTCTAAAGCGCCAGCCATATTGCCTCCAATAGCGCTTGCTATAAAAACATTAATGCCTTTATCAGCTAGCATTTTTGCAACGGCAAATCCCGCTCCCCCTCCGCCAACAGCGAAAGGATTAGAAACTGCTTCAACAAATTCCCCTTTTTCATTAAAAATTAAATAATAAGGGGCTCGGCCGCCGCGGCCGCTGATTTCAGCATCTTCTTCTTTATTAATTGTAGCGATTGCAATTTTCATATTTTTTTAAATTTAAGGAGTTTTTCAACTAAAACTCCGTTAATTATGGAAAACAAAATCATATAAAAAGCAAGTATTGCAGTAAATGGCACTCCAAAATAGTATATCATCATTGGCAACATTGGAATCTTAACTGCCCGATTGTAAAGAAATGTTGCAATAAAGCTATTCTTCATTCCTTTTTCTTTTAAATCAGCCAAAAGCGGATACCACATATAAATCGGTCCAGATGATAAAATTCCACCTATAATTGATATAAGCCAGCCCTTAGCTCCTGCTTTTGCTCCAACAAATTCGCTTATCTTTTTGGAATCCAGGAAGAGATTAGAAAGAAATATAAATACAAATACCAATAGAATAACTAAGACGATTTTTTTAAAAAGAAAAACAAATTCCAGCAACGCGCTTTGAACTAAAGAAAAATTCAAAATTGACGAAATTAAATATATTAAAATAACAATTATAATAAAAATCCACTTTCCGCTTATTTTTTCCAATACTTTATTTATCATATAATTAAAAGTGTAATAACTGTTAAAACCGCTATTACAATTGCCATTAAAAAGCTTACAATATTTCTAGTAATAGCAAATCTTTTCCCAAGCATTAAAGACTCTGCCGGAAACTGTATTACGCCGACAGTAACCCAGGCTAGAATAAAAGCTGTTATTGCAAGCAAGCTTATGCCTTGTTTTAAAAGTTCTCCTCCTATAATAAAGCTTGTGATTGGATTTCCCCCTGAAATGCTTCCAAACAGCGCTCCGACAAAGGGATCTATAAATTTATTTCCAGTAAAAATCGTTGTATAAAATGTTTTAGGAATAGCAACAAGAACAAAACTTATTAAAAACAACATTCCAAGGATAATAGGAAAAGTTTCTTTAAAGCTATTTAATGTTTTTATCAAAGCATTTTTCATAAAAGCTTATTATTGCTAAAATTAATTATTTTCAATGGATAAAAATTTAAAATATGGCGGTGTGTATGTCCGAAAATTCAAACCATTTATTACTTCAATTAAACCAAAAATCCGCGAATTGCGCAAATATTGATTTTTTATAATTCTCTTATTTATTTCCCTTCCATTATTGAAATAAATTTACCTAAATCTGGTATATTTAAACGTTTAGAGTCCAATAATTTTTCAGGAAACAGCCTATTATACTCATTCAGTTCAATTCTTTTCTTTTTACTGAGATATTCTGATTCAAATTTTTGTTTACACCAAAGAGAATTTTTCCCTCTCGGTTTTTTATTAATAATTGATATTAGTAAGAATTCTAAACAAGGGGTATTTTCGATCAGTTCAATTTTTCTTTTTTTAGCTTCTTGTCTCGCTTTTATCATTTCTATTTTTGGTTTATCGTTGTCAAGGACAACAATTTTTCTATCAAAGGCGCCGATTATTTTACTCGCGTCAATTACAATATTTTGAGCGTTGCCACCCCTTCCTTTTTTGATAGTTACTGCAACACCACTATTGAAAGAATATATTTTTCTTAAATGCTTCAAAAATATTTCCTCCCCCAATCCTTCACCAAAAACAAGCAATGTTTTATTGGCATAGCGTCTTTTTTTCTTGTATGGATTCGTTCGTGACATATATTTCAACTATTACAATTTAGGGACAGCCCCATATGCCCCAGCGATATATTTTGCGTAATAATTGTCGTCGGCACGGACACCTGACACATCATCTAGTCGCCATACCTCGCTTGCACCCTTGTCATTTTTTTCTGTAAAGATAATTTGATATTTATCTAATTTACTCAAAATTTGATGACTATGTGCGCTAAAGATTAGTTGAGCATTATTAGGATTAGTTTCTGGGCTTATAAATAATTCAAACAAAGACAAAATCATCTCTGGATGTAAATTAACATCAAGTTCATCAAGAACAGCCACGCCCCCATTAGACAACACCAAAAGAATAGTTTTTAATAAGACAAAGAGTTGTTTCGTGCCAGACGACTCATATTGCATCGGGAGATATTCAGTCTGGCCACTAAAAGAATGGGATACTTTTACATTCATTGAAAAACCATCTTCTTTCTTTTCTTTTTTTATTTCAAATGATTCTAATCCAAGATCAAAACGAGATAAAAGTTTCTCAGCCTCTTTTTTAATTTTTTTATTATTAATCTCGCTATAAAAATCTAGCGCCTCAACCAACTGCTGGCTTGAATTAGGCAAAAGATGATCGCCAATCCAGCCAGCTTCAATAACGTTAGTTTCCACTTTCTTCCAATAATTAAAAATTTTCTGACTTTCTTTGTGATTTAAGCGAACAGCAACACTTATTATACTAGCGTTAGGCCGTATTGAATTTTCAAATCCGTTTGGAAGATTAAAATTTTTATCAGCTATTTCGTATTTTTTACTTTTATTATCCCACTGGCGCGAAAATATTTTTTTACTCGTTACTTTCTTATTGGTTTTGCTCTTAACCTTTAGCTCCTCTGAAATTATTTTCTCTTCATTCAGTGTGAAGCTATAAGTATAAATATTGCTATCGATCTCAAAATCGGCTGATAATTCAATCAATTTATTTTTTTGAGTGCCGAACATAAATGACTTTATCGGTAATAATGCCGCTGGATTAATGTTGAATGAATCAGCTATTAACCACTTCATGAACGGTAAAACTTTTAATAAATTAGTTTTGCCAGAAGCATTGGGACCAATTACAGTTTCAACCTTTGAAAGTCGAATTCCTGAAGATGCTAAGAAATAACCATGATTTTCTGGCGCCTTTTCATTCACAGCAAAATTAACGGTCATAAGGTCGCCAAAAGAATAAAAATTTTTACATGAAAATGAATGAATCATATATTTGTATTTTTACCTATTATTTACTTAGAGTATAGCAAATAGTTATCCACAAGTCAAGAACCTACAAATTTTTGTATAAAATTTGACAAGAAGTATTATTTTTGCTAAATTATAGCAATAATTTCAAAAATAAGATAGGGCTTAGTCAAACCCCACGAAAATTTAATAAATTTTTTGCTTCTGATTGCTTCTAAAAATTAAGCGATTAAATATTGGTAAAAATCCATAAAAAACGACATTTTTTAAGATTGCTTCTGATTGCTTCTAAAAGGGAAAAAAATTTACTGGATTCTGCTTTCAACGAGCAGGACGGCGGAGCCGGCTTCCTTATTGGTGGTTTTGCTCAAAAAATGTTCGAACTTCGTTCAAAAAATACCGCATCTCTAGTTTAGCTTAAGAGCTAAAATAAACTAGAATTGCTCCCAATTGAAAATATTATTTAAATATTAATTATTTATTATATCAAAATTAAATTTGTTCAATTAAAAATCAATTTCTATTTCATTTGAGAATCAAAAATTATTTTAGATATTACTGCTAAAAAATAATCCTTTTCAGCGATAGCCAACGGATATTTTAATTTTTTATTGAATAAAATTAATTCTTCGCTATTTAATAATTCGATCATCATAATATATGCGCCATTTAGCATTAAAAGTTTTTGATTCTTTTGTAAATTTTGAAAAACCTTTTTGTTGTTTTACGTTTTTCAATAATTTATTTGAATCAACTTTTATTTGATCTAAAAGAAATCCCACTTTTCTTTGCATTGAAGCGCCGTACTTCAAAGCAAAATCCTGTAATTTAACAAAATCAATTTCGTTCTTGTGATCTTTTATTTTCTCAAATACTAAACTGGCGGAGTAAAAAGTTTTATCTAGATACAAATAATCTATAATGGCTTTTTCTTTTGTAGCCATGTTTATAAGTTTCCCATTATGTCTAATTTGTGAAAAGCCAAAATAATATTTCTTTGCTATTTTCACAAAATGAAGTTCATGATTTTCAAATTTATATTTTTTGCTAATATTATAATTAACCGCTACAACTGTTTTACTATATTGATCAAACATCTGATAATGATTTAAAGCTGAATGTAGCGATATATAAGATTCTTTGTTTATAGCTTGAGCAATTAATAATAATGACATATCGCTGATAGATCTTGATGTTAAATTTTCAATTATTAAATATAAACCTTTTTTTATACGCAAAAACCACCCAGCTTTGTTTAAAATCTGGATTCTATTATGCGCTGAAGCTTCGCTGTATTCTTCTTTAAAAACCTTCATTAGGTTATCTGTCGATACAATACGACCAAACTGCAATATTATTTTTTCTATGATTTTAGCGTCTTTTTCGCTTAATATTGTATTTTTCATTTGTAGTTATTAATCATATATGATGTATATCTATAAACATTATATACTAAATTGACAATAATTGTCAAATATAGATATTTTTTAAAATCTGATTTTAATGTAATGCGGAGGTTTTATATGAATGTCCGAATTTTCTTTGAGGAAAATCCGGACTACCATTTTGATTAATCCCGCCCAGCTCCCTCCGGCTGGATACCACTGAAGTGGCTCCAAAACAAATAATTTGAGCCCCTTTATTCCG
>JBDRKN010000028.1:0-9781 GCA_043813955.1 bacterium
AAAGGTTAATTATTAGGAAAATAAATAAATTAGCAAAGATAAAAATTAACAAACCAATAGTGATTTTAGAGGGTTCCAAAGTTACCTTTATAAATCATTTAACGAAGTAGCCATAGTTACCTTTTTAAATCATTTGACAGGAATCTTTAAATACATTCACTGCTTTCGCAGGTTTCTCCTGGCAGACAGTCTTCGCTGTCACGGCATTCTACGCAAATTCCATTCAAGCAATACGGCTTGCCTCCAGAAACTGTGTAATATACTTTTATCCTCATATGATCAACTCCTATTGTAGCTCCGCCTACGCCTCCGCCAGTATCTCCAATCAATGCCACTCCAAAATTAGCGCTGTTAATATCAGCCGGCGTCCATGTTTCGCTCCATGTATCAGATGCCCCTCCATAGCTAACATAAACATCAGGCTGGCTCTGATTAGGCCAACTTACTAATGATTTTTTATTCTCAGCACCTAACTCGCCCGTGCTTTTTATTATCCTAACTTCGCGGTCTTTAAATCCTACCGATTGCGAGCATGACCAAATTCCCCAAGATGTGGAAGGAACAAAAGCTATTTTCTCAATTTCCAATTCAATGCCATCAATATTAGCGCCATCTGGGATGCTAAAATTAAAATTGCTTGCTTTTAAATAATAGGTTGTAGCAGTATAGCTTGTAGCTTTTGACTTGGAATAAAGGCCGTCATTGCTTGCTACATTTTCAGGAGATGTCTCTTCTCCGTCCCATGAATAATGGATAAGGCATGGCACGCTGCTGTCCTCTTGAATAGCAGAAGCAGGAGACATCCAATCTGTAACAACATCGCCACTAGAGCATATGCCACAAACTCCTACGCAACTGTCTCCGCATTCTCTTTCATAGCAATTAGGCTTGCAGGCTGTAGTGCTTGGATTAGCCTTGTTGATTCCAGGGTTAATATTTCCCCTGCCATTGCCTAAACAATATGTTAATGAGTAGGAAACTCCTGTGTTGCTTAGTTCATAAACATAATCAGTATCAGGATCACAATCTCCGTCATCATTTGGCAATGGATTTGAAGGTATGCTTGCTAAATAAATTTTTCCATTAGAAGCTATTGGCTCTCCTGGAGTTAAATTAGAAGGATAAACTCCATTATCCTTATGATACATTTCTAAGGCAGAATAAATTGCGCCAACATCATTAACTCTCTGCGTATCGCGTATGCTTGCCCTGACACTGCCGATATAGACCATAGTTGATGCTGCCAATACCCCTATAATCACAATAACGGTTAAAATTTCGTGCAAAGAAAAACCTTTACGGCTTTTTTTAACTTTACGCTTCATAGTTTTAAAATTAATCATAAAATATTGTTTTAATTATAGCATAAAAATGATAAAAACTATATAACCCTTGCATTTATCAAAAGTTTGCTAATCGCATTCATATTTTTTAACAATAGCTTTGCCTCCAAAAGCATAATCAGCATAAGCTATATAAGGAGTGTTGCTGTCAATGGCAATGGAAGGAAAATATGCCCCTCCCTCTGGGAACTCGCCAACCTCTTCCCAGCTTGAACCATTGTATTTCTTTACCATAACTTTAGAGCTAATATAAATAACATAAGGAGTGCTATTATCAATGGCAAAAGAAGTTTGTTCAAATATTCCTTCAAAAAAATCATTGCCTACTTTTTCCCAAGACGAGCCATTGTATTTCTTAACTACTCCTTTGGAATCAATGGCATAAGGATTGTCAATATAAGAAACATGAGGAGTATTATTATTATCAAAAGCAATGGACGCGCGAGAAATAAAATCATTAGAAAAATCCTCATTGCCTACTTTTTCCCAAGACAAACCATTGTATTTTTTCATAGTGCCTGTGCCGCTATCAGTATCAGCATAAGCAATATATGGCACATTACTGTTATTAAAATCAATAGAAATAGAATTAATTGATTCTGTTAAACTACTATCACCTATTTTCTCCCAAGACGAACCATTATATTTCACAACAGTTGCCTTATCATTTTCATCCCTATAGGCAACATAAACAGTATTATTGCTGTCAATGGCAACAGATGGATATGAAATATTATTATCAATATCATTGCCTATTTTTTCCCAAGACGAACCGTTGTATTTCTTAACTATGCCGATTCCTATTCCATCATCATCGTCATATTGATAAACATAAGAAACATAGACAGTATTATTGCTATCAATGGCAATGGTTGGAAATCCAATATTATTATCAATATCATTGCCTATTTTTTCCCAAGACGAGCCATTGTATCCCATAACTACGCCATCGCTTGTCCAGTCATAATTAAAATCGCCATAAACAACATAAGGCGTATGATTGCTGTCAATAACAATTGATATTCCTGGGGCATAACTTTCTGAAAATCCTTGACTGTCATCCTCGTCAACAAACTGCCAATAACGATCACAAGGAAGAACTCCTGCGTCTGGACCTGCTGGTATTGCAACATGCTTGCCTTTGTCTATAGAATCATTGCCCTTGCCAAGACAATATGATAATGAGTAAGAAACGCTATCACTGCTTGGCTCATAAACATAATCAGGATAGCAATCTTCATCATCCTTTGGCAATGGATTTGAAGGTATGCTTGCTAAATAAACTTTTCCATTAGAAGATATAGGGTTTCCTGGGGTTAAGACAGTAGGATAAACTCCATTGTCTTTATGATACATTTCTAAGGCAGAATAAATTGCTCCGACATCGCTTACTCTCTGCGTATCGCGAGCGCTAGCCCTGACATTTCCTATAAAGACAAAAACAGCAGTGGATAATAATCCAATAATAACAATAATGGTTAAAATTTCATGCAAAGTAAAACCTTTGCGATTTTTTTTAATTTTGCGCTTCATAGTTTTAAAATTAATCATATAATAAAATTATAACATAAAAACAACAGTGATTAAACTGTTGTAAAATTTATGTACTCCACGTTCAATTAAGCCAGCCTAAGGAGCTTTCTTACTTTATCAAATCATAACTTTGCAAAATAGCTTCACAAATAAAATCCTCTAATAAAATAGTATCTCCAGTTTTCTGAGCTTTGTTAAGATATGAATAATAGAATCTTTTATTTTCTTGTTTAATTATTGCTGGCGGTAAATTATATCTCATTAACATAACATGTATTAATAAACGTCCAATTCTACCATTGCCATCTGAAAAAGGATGAATCTGTTCAAAGCGTGCATGAATAGACGCAACTTGTTTAATTAAATCGTTCTCTTTCTTATTAATATCATTAATTAACTCTTTCATTAATTTCAAAATCTTTAAATAATTGGCTGTTGGTATATTAGTCCCTACAATCCTGACTCCATGATTTCTATATCTACCAGCATCTTCCTTAATACCATTCATTAAAATACTATGTAATTTTAAAATAAATTCTTCAGTTATTTTAAAATTAAGCTTTACTTGTTTAAATAAATAATTTAAGGCTGTTTGATGATTTTTAGCTTCTAAGTGTTCTATAATATTCTTATTAGGAATAGAGACATTATCAAATAAAATATCCCCTGTCTCATCTTTAGTCAGAGTACTTCCTTCAATGCTATTAGAGTTATAGGTCAATGATAGAACAAACTCATTATAGAGATCAGAACGTTTGATTATTAAATCAACAATATTACTATATTTTCTGCTCTTAACTTTTAATAGCTCTTTTTTGGCATCCAAGATATCATCAGGGATTTCTGTTTGCCCAGTATGTCTCTTATACAAACTATCAATTATCTCTTGATGTTTTTCACGAGGTACTGATTTATCATTTATCCAACTATTAAGCGTAGCAAAAGACACGCCTAATTGATCCGACAATTTGACCTGTGTTAAACCCGAAACTCTTTTTATAAATTGTAGTTTGGTTGATATTTTCATATATAACCATTATAGTAAACTTTATAAAGTTTGTCAATATTTGAGGATTTTATAAAGTTTTAAAATATAACATTATTTACAATTTAATTAACAACAAAAAAACGCCCTTGAGCGCATAGCGAGGGCGAGTTGGCTTTTGAGAGTAATCGTGTTATGTGCGGGCGGAGAGACTCGAACTCTCACGCTGTAAAGCACTAGCTCCTAAGGCTAGCGTGTCTGCCAGTTCCACCACGCCCGCAGATATTGATATTGTGCTGTAATTTTTCTTTAATGTCAATATTGACACTAATCATTTTTTGATTTACATTTACTCTCTTATGCGATAAAATAATATGATGTAACTGTGGATAATTATGCTAAACCAAACAGAACAAATTTTTACCCAAATTGACAAGGCAAAACAGCTTGCCGTAGTTTTTAACAAGCATTGGTTTGGCGACAGCGTAGCCTCAGCTTTGGCTATGTTTTTGTTTTTGCGCAAATTAGACAAAAAAACAACAATTATTGCTGACCAGCCAAGTAATCCTACTTTTTCTTTTTTGCCAAGCTCAGATCAGATTCAGCACAGTTTAGATTCAAACAAACAATTTATTATTTCATTAAATACTGCTAATACTAATGTTTCGCAAGTCAAATACAAATTAGAAGATAACAAGCTTAATTTCATAATAACTCCTGAACAAGGAAACTTTAATGTTAATGATATAAGCGCTCAAGCGCTTGGCTTTGATTATGATTTGATAATTGCCATGAACAGCCCTGATTTGGATTCGCTCGGCTCAATCTATCAAAACAATACAGATTTTTTCTATAAAACTCCTATTATTAATTTAGACCATCAATCAGCTAATGAAAACTATGGACAGATTAATTTAGTAAATCTTAATTCTGTTGCTACTTCAGAAATACTGTTTGACCTTTTGACTGAAAGAAAAAGCTTGATTGACGAAGATATTGCAACCTGTTTGCTAGCCGGCATTATTTCCCAGACCAAGAGCTTTAAAACAAATAATGTGACTCCGCAAGCTTTGCTTGCGGTTTCTGAACTAATTAATCTTGGAGCAAGAAGAGAAGAGATAGTTAATAATCTTTATCGCAGCAAAAATATTGGCGTGCTCCAGCTTTGGGGAAAAACTTTGGCAAAATTAAAAAGCAGCATGGATAACAAAATGATATGGTCAGTATTAATTCCTGAAGACTTTAGCCAGACGCAAACACAGCCAAATGACTTAATTAACATTATTGACGAGCTGATTGTAAGCATTCCGCAGGCAATAATTATCATGCTTGTTGCTCAAACTTCTGATAATGAGCCTGCGCAAGCTATTATCTATTCAGTAAAAAACATTAACTGCCTCAGCTTGGTCAAAGAATTTAATCCTCAAGGGACTAAGCATCTTGTCCGCATAGAACTTAATGAATCAGCTCAATCAGCTGCTGAAAAAATAAATGAACTCATAGAATCAAAGCTAAACAAGCTTGCCTTGTAAATTTTGCTTATTTTAAAAAATTATTGTATAATATAAGTAAGAAAATTAAATCAATAATATGTTTGCAAAATTAAAACTTAGCTTTGTTATCTTTTTAGCAGTAACCTTTTTAGGGTTGCCTTTTTTTGCCTCAGCCTCTATAGCCACAGGAACTATAGATGGAACTTACAAATACGCTTGGTCAGAAAACATGGGCTGGCTTAACTTTGGCGCTAGCTCTGGCAATGTATTAGTAACTGATACTGCTATCACTGGCTATGCCTGGAGCTCTGAATATGGATGGATCAACTTAGCTCCAAGCACGTCTGGGGTAATTAACAACAGCGAGGGAACGCTTTCAGGTTCTGCCTGGGGAGAAGGTGTTGGCTGGATTAATTTTTCCGGAGTCACTATTGATGACAACGGCTATTTTACAGGATATGCCACAGGAGACGAAAGCGGCCAAGTAAGCTTTAACTGCTCTAATACAAGTTCATGCAGCTCTTCAGACTTTAAAGTAAGAACTGACTGGCGCAAGGCTTCATTGCGAGGCGGAGGCAGCACAGCATCTATTAATCCTGTTTCTCCTGCTATGCCTGCAAGCAGTTCAGGAGTTGGATTTAATGTTAATATTAATAACAATTCTTCTTCAACTAACAGCCAAACAATTACTCTAAAATTCAATGCTGGCCCTGATGTTAAAAAAATGGCTATTTCCAACACTCCTGATTTTAAATATGCAAGCCTTATACCATATGAGCCAACCAAGAAATGGACTTTGACTCCAGGAGACGGAAACAAAACTGTTTATGTTAAATTCTATACTCAATACGGCGTAAGCTCAGAAGTAGTTAGCAATAATATTAAATTAAATCAAGTCAGAATTGCGACTGGAGATCCAACAGCAGAATCTGATAAAACCAGTTTTGCTGAAGGTGATCTTGTAAAGAAGTTTGGAGATCCAGCAGTCTATCTAATCCAGTGGGGAAGAAAACGCCCTATAATCAGCGCTGAAGTATTTTTATCAAACGGATTTAGCTGGAATGAAATTATTGAAGTTAATGATTTAAGCAATTATTCTACTGCTTTTCCAGTAACCATGCCCTTGGAATCATCTAAATTAGAAATTCCAACAACTACTCCTGAGATAGAAATTCTGCCTGAGCCAGAAGCTCCAACAGCTAGCAGTGATGAAGGAGTCAGAATAGCTTCTGCAACCGGCGTTGATGTGTATAAAAAAGTTTTAACAGCTGATTCAGCCTTTACTAAAAATCTTAATCTTGGCGATAAAGACGAAGAAGTCAAGGCGCTTCAAAAATTCTTAAATAAAAATGGATTCACTGTTGCAGAAAGCGGAGCTGGATCATTGGGCAATGAAACAAATTTCTTTGGCAATCTTACAGCAGCTGCGCTTGTTAAATTCCAGGAAAGCTTTAGCGAGCAAATACTATCGCCTGCAGGTCTTGCAAAAGGAACCGGATATTTTGGTCCTTCTACCAAAAAATTTGTTAATAGCTTTAATTCAACATCTGCTATCCCAGCTGAAAAAGCTAAGCCTGACCAAGTTACCATGGTTTTGGGAGAAAAGATTACTAATGATCTTCCTTCTGGAAAATTTGAATACGAATTAGGCAAAGGAATGAATAATTATGATGTTGAACGGCTTCAAATACTGCTAGCAAGCATTCCTTATGTTTATCCAGAAGCACTAATCACCGGATATTTTGGAAACCTGACTGAAACAGCTGTGAAGCGATTTCAATTAAAATATAATATAACAATAGTTGAAGATCCGGCATTCGGATATGTCGGGTCTGCTACTAGAGATAAGCTACTTGAAATATTTGGAGAATAGGATAAACAAAACCGCTGCCTTAATGGCAGCGGTTTTGTATTTATGCTAAAATTCAGCTATGAATAAAGAACAATTATTAAATAAACTTTTAAAATATAGTTTTGATAATAAAATTATTAATGCTTTTGATATTGTGAAAAGAGAAAGTTTTGTGACAGATAAGTATAGGGATATGGCTTATGAAGATACTGCCCTGCCTCTCTGCAATGGCCAGACAATTTCCCAGCCATATACTATTGCTTTTATGCTAAACCTTCTTGAACTAAAAAATGAACAGAAAATTTTGGAAGTCGGATCTGGATCTGGCTATGTTTTAGCTTTGATTAGCAAAATAGTAAAGGCAGAAATCTATGGCACAGAAAGGATTAAAGAATTGGCAGAACAATCTAGAATCAACTTAAATAATAATATTAAAATCATACATACTCCTGATTCATTAGGCCTTCCTGGATATTTATTTGACCGTATCTTGGTAAGCGCTGCTGCTAACAAGCTTCCTGACGAGCTGATTAAACAGTTAGCTGACAATGGGATTTTAGTGATTCCGATACAAGACTCTATTGTCAAAGTTGAAAAAAAGAAAACAAAGATTATTAAACAAGAATTTTATGGCTTTTCTTTTGTTCCTCTTATCTACTGAACTTTGCAAGACTCTATTTCTTCAAGAGTGCACTGTCCGAAATTAGCGCAATTGCATCCAGTCTCTGGGTTAGGCTTTCTCGCTATACAGCCGCAATGTTCTTTAATACCACAATCTCCTATGCACCGGCTCTTGGCTTGATGCATATCAGGCGACTGCCATTTTGTTAAGTTAGCTCTAGTAAAATTAGCCAATACTAGCATGGATATGGCAACAGCTGCTATGACAGATAATATACAGGCAGTTTTCATAAATTGACAAATCCCAGTGCAATGCTTTTGGAGGCTAAAAGTATGACACTGGGACTCACTTATATATTTTAAATCCTCTATATTTAATACGTTAGTTGGGTAACTTTCTTTCAATTCTGCAGCCGCATGGCTGTATAATTATTTCCTCCTGACACTTGCATGGCACAAACCTTATTTCATCTGCCAAGAAATGATCTTTATTTAAAATCTCTCCTATAATTTTAATCTTATTACCTATAGAAAGGCGTGGGTCTGTTTTTATTTGGTTAATAGATACTTGCCAATGCTTATTGTCTAAATCATGTATAATAATTTCTTGATTAATCACATCTTCAACTATGCCAATAATAATACCTCTGTCTGGCCTGTTCCAAACTACTGAGTTATGGCAAAGCCTTTTGTTATAAAAATCAAAATTATCAGACAAATGCATATCTATTTTCTGGCCTAAGCCAAAATTGTAAAAAATCTGCCCCAAGAGAACGCTAAATATAAAGATAAGGGCAATAATATTGCATATGCGGTATTTATAGCCTTCTCTTGTACATTTTATTTGATAATATGCTACAAATATAAACAAAGCTAAAATAATCAGCCAAAAATATGGCAAAGTGGCAAAAACAAATGCAAGGGGGCTGTCAGACAAATGGTCAGATAAATACCAGTCATTATGCCTGACCATATAAATGATAACTGCGCTGGCCATGCTTCCTATTAGTAAAAAAAGGATGCCTAATAGCCAAATAGCTAAATTTTTTAATACAAACTCTAATTTAGGCTTAGGCAAAATCTTTTTTTCTTTTATTGTCTTTAATACTCTTTTTGTAAATTTTTGATTCATATTGATTAAAATTTAATATTATTATCAATCAATTCCTTTTTAAATTTTGCCTTAGCCCTGTTAATTAAAGTGCCTACTGTGCCAATTGGCTTTTTTAAAATATCTGATATCTCATTATAATTTTTATTTTCTAAAAATTTCAAGACTAATACTTCTTTATACTTTAAATCAAGCTTGTCTAATATTTTATTAATATTCTCTCTTAAATAACCTATATCAACATATTTGCCAGTATCCATATCTGAAGCTATATTCTCTAAAAAATTATCATCAATACCGATTGATACTGTCTTTGGCCTTGCATTTATCTTGCGGAAATTGCTGATTATATGATTATGAGTAATCCTGTAAATCCAGGAAGAAAATTTTAAATCAGGATTAAAATTATTTAAATTTTTGTATATTTTTATAAAAACATCTTGAAGAATATCCTCTATCTCTGTGTCAGGCAAATTAGTAATCTTTCTCGCATAGTTAAGCAGCCTGCCCTGATAGTGTTGAATAAGGCAAGCAAAGTAATTCTGGTCTTCTAGGATTATTTTAACTAGTTCTTCATCTGTTTTCTCTTTACAATCCTCAATCATATATTAAAACTTTACTATTATATATTAATACTATTATGGCTAATAATTCTTTCAAATCAATTTTAGACAAAAAAACAAGATATTCTTGTTGCATTTACAATAATATTAAATTATCGCAACTTTGTCCAGCAGGCTTTCTAAAATATGCACGCGCAATAATAGCATGCCTGAAACTAGCATAATAACTATTAGCGACTGAATAATCACTGACTTGCGCTGAATGCTGATTCTAATAATA
>JBDRKN010000029.1:0-7944 GCA_043813955.1 bacterium
TGAACAAGATGAGATACATAGGTAACACTCCTAATTTACCAAAATCATTAGATTTTGTTAAATTAGATAAGTAATTAACCTATGTAATCATATGAATAAAGATAAGATATTTAAGAACAAATGGCCATATTTTAAATTCAATGAAATTAAGCTTTTAGATAAATGGGAGAGATTAAGAAAAACATCTAATGTCCTAAAATTATCTAAATCAGCAAAACAAAGATTAGAATGGATTATCTACTATTACACTAAATCAGATAAAAATGTTAGTCTAACATGCAGATATTATGGCATATCTAGGAAGACATTCTACAAATGGTTTAATCAATTTAATGAAACTAGTCTAAGGACATTAGATGATAAATCTAAAGCTCCACATAATACTAGAAAGAAAGAATATACTAATATCCAATATGTTAGAGTAATTGAATTAAGAAAACAATATATTAAGTATGGCAAGGTTAAAATATTCAGGAAATACATAAAGAAATATCCTTTAGATAAGACCATTAGTGAATGGAATGTTCAATGCATCATAGAATTATCAGGCATTTACTACAAACCAGCTAAAAAGGACAGAATACAAGCTAAAAGAGCTAGAGCCCAGAACAAGAAAAGGATTACAGAATTAAAGATTAAACCTAAATCAGGTTATCTACTTTGTCTTGATACAGTTGTTAAATACTGGAATGGTCAGAAAAGATATATTATTACAGCTATTGATAAATTTAATAAACTAGCTTTTGCTAGAATGTATGTTAATCATTCATCTTTATCAGCTAAGGATTTTCTGTTAAGATTAAATTATGCTTTAAATGGTAAGATAGAAAATATTCAAACAGATAATGGATCTGAGTTTATGATGCATTTTGATAAAGCTTGTAGTTCATTAAATTTTAATAGATATTTTTCTAGAACAAGGACACCAAAGGATAATGCTGTATGTGAAAGATTTAATCGCACCTTAAAAGAAGAATTTATTTCAATGGGTAATATGACTAGTGACATTGATGTGTTTAATAGAAAGCTAACTGAATGGTTAGTTGAATACAACTTTGAAAGACCTCATCAATCTTTAGATTACTTAGCTCCTGCTGAGTTTGTTCAAAAATATTCAAAAGTGTTACCTATGTGGTCTTCTAGTAGCTAGCTAAATTGTTTTAGGCACACACTTCTGTCGGTTTCTTAATTATTAAATATATAGATATTTTTTCAAGTATTGGTTTGGACTTCTTCCATTTAAAGAACAATGCTGTAGATCATTGTAATACATATTCCAAAGTTTGATTTTGTATTTTAATTCTTCTAATGTTTTAAAACTTACTCTATCATAAAACTTTTCTTGGTCAGACCTATGACTTCTTTCAACTTTACCATTTTGAGCAGGCTTGCCAGGGTCAATTAAATAATGTTCGATACCTAAAGTATTACACAAAATATCTAAATTATGAAGTCTAGGATTAAAAGGATCAGAACTTTTAAGATAACCAGTGTATCTGTTAGTAAAACAGGATCCATTATCTGTCTTAATAGCTTTGATCTGAAAAGGTGCAATCTTGATTAATTCTTTTAGGAACTCTATTGCGCTACCATTCCCAATGTCAGAATATATTTTTAAATATCTCCAACGAGTAGCGCAATCAATAGCTGTGAATTGATAATATTTAAGCCCATTTAGCTCTTTTGGAACATATTTAACATCTATCTCAACAAGTTCACCTATCTTTAATAATGCTTTAACATATTTATATTTAATTTTTCTAATCCTGTATTTTCTAGTTAATCCTTCTGATTTTAATATTTTTCCAACCGTTCTGGCATTAATTTGAATTCCTTTTTCCTGTCCTAATTTCCAGGCTAATACTTTGGCGCATTCTTTATCCTTTTTTCTGTAAGCAATGATTTCTTCTTTAATGCGAATTGGTGTTTCTTTAGGATTACTTTTTGGTCTGGTTGATTTTGATTCTAATCCTTGCTCTCCGTGTTCGCGATAAGCCGCTAACCATCTTTCTAAACTCCTTTGGCTGTGAGGGCATACTTTAGCCACATCAACTAATTTAATTCTTTTGTTGTAGATGGGCACAATCCATCTTAATCTTTCTTCTTTAATTGTTTTTGGCATAATGGTACACATATACTGAAATCTTAAATGATTTCAGTAAAAACCGCCAAATGTGTGTGCACATTACCACATGTTATTGACAGACCTTATTTTTTGTGATAGTCTTTACTATTAAATTAATTAAATAAGTAAACAGAAAATTATGAAAAAAATATTCAAAATTTTTGTTTTGATTTTAATTTTTTCTTTTTTGTTTTTTCCTTTTGCAAACAGCAGTTTAGAAACAAAAAATACAGCTAAAGCTTCTACCACAGACTGGTGGGATGAAACTTTTAGTTATTGTCGCGATATCAGCATTGTCAACGTGACTGATGAAAATTTAACAGACTTTCCAATTTTAATTAAATTGGATTATGACAGTGGCATGCAAACTGATTTTGATGATTTACGTTTTGTTTCAGAGCAATGCGGACAAGGCGGTGTTTTACTTGATTATGAGATTGACAGTTATAATTCAGGTGAGTCAGCCATTGTTTGGGCGCGTTTGCCACAGTTTAGTTCAACAGGGCAAAATATTTCAGTTTATTATGGAAATCCCAATGTTGTCAGCGCGGAAAATCCAAGTGGTGTGTGGCAAAATAATTATTCAGCTGTTTTTCATTTTTCTAAAGAACAGAACGGACAGGTTTTCAATTCAGCAAATGGCCAATATGTCGGTAGCGTAAATAATATATCAAATGGCGATGATGGTGAAATAAGCGATTGTTATTATTTTGATAATGGCAGTAAAATTGATTTGCGCGACAGTGTTAATTTAATTAGTAAACTCTCGGGCACTGTTAGCTGGTTTCAGAACAGATTTTTTGAAGACAGTGAAACAGCAGACAGATATGTTTGGAATTTTGCCGCTGATTCTTCTAACCAAGCTGGTTTTCGCTGGCGCGGAGACAATGATAAAAATTGGTGGTCTTATTATCGTTCCGGCACTTTAAATATAAAAAAAATTAGCGCTTCCGTGTTGCCTGACTGGCAGTGGGGTTTTGGCGCCATGACTTATAGCGACAGTTCTGGTGGAAAAATCTTTGTTAATGGGGAACAAAAAGATACCATACCAAGCGTTGGTGATTTTACAGGTGATGTTTACCGTTGGTCATTAGGATCTGACGCGTGGGGCAATAATTCATGGCAAGGACAACTTGATGAAATGAGATTTTCTAATATTAAGCGTTCGGACGCGTGGCTTAAGCAAGAATATGAGATGGTAGAAAATAATAATTATTTAGTTGAACTTGGCTTGGAAGCTAACAATCCATCTATGGGTTTTTGCAGTGACGGGACTTTGCATAATCAGTGTTCCCTTAATCAGCCTCTTTATTGCCAGAATGGAGCTTTGGAACAGAGGTCTGATTTGTGTGGTTGCGGGCAGGGGTATGAACCAGCAGATAATGGAATTTGTGTTAGGGAAACTTCAGAACTAGGATTGATTGTAATTAATAAAAATTCAGAAGGAGTGTATTTTATGCGTGATATTGCGCGAGACAGAGATTGGTTTTTTTACACAACTTCTTCTAGTGATCCAAACGTGATTAGAAATGAAATTAAAGATATTTACGATAATCATCGCTTTAATTATTTATTGATGGTTGGTGACAATCAGGAATTGCCTTTCGCGGTTTTAGATAATGATTTAAATTTTTATATCACAGACCCTGCTTTATATGCTGATTTAAATAACGATGGATTTATTGAATTAAGTATTGGGCGTTTGCCATTTTCTGATGAAGCAGAACTATCTGAATATTTTACTGATTTAGGGCCGAAAAATAATTTTTATTTAAGAGAGCATTATCCTTTAGAGGATGATACAGATGACGATACTTTTTTCGGGAGTAAGTATTATGATGGTTTAGCTATGGGAACAGAAATTCCCACATTGGAAGTAAACAGGGGGAGTGGTTTGGAATCTTTAGTTGAAAGATATAAAGACGATGGTTTTATAAGTATATTTACTCATGGGTCAGGACAAGGATTTTCTACTGTTTATGATACATTTTATATCACTAACATTTGTCCAAATTGTCATATTACAGATTTAGATTGTGATTGTGGAGCTGATAATTATTTATCCAATAGACCAGTAATATTTCATGATAGTTGTCTTACCGCGAGAACTTTAGGTAAACAATTAATTTCTAATGGCGCTAGCGCTTTTGTTGGTAATTATAATATAAGTGAGTCTTTAACTCACAGTTCTGTTTTTTCTTTAAAATATTTTTCAGGATATAGTGTGGGAGATTCTTTTGTGCATATTTATAATTCTTATTTAATTCCAAAACTTAGAGAAGAAGTATTTGGTCTTTATGAGTATATATCTTTTTTTGCATCAGAGGGCGTTGATTATGGTAAGATTGGCACTTATAATTTAAATAGCGAGAATGCGCGTTTTGATAAAACTGGATATATATTATACGGGGACCCGTCTATAAAAAATCCGTATATTGAAGATCTAAATTCTTCTATTACAACTAATTTTGGTTCAGGTGTTATATCTGTAGATTTTGATTCTGCCAAGATAATTTATGGTGAAGATGGAAGATTATTGCCTTTTCATCTGAATGAAAACGTTTTTGCAAGACCTATCTTTTGGGCAAACACAACATCCTCTCCAGTTAGAATTGAAATGCTTTATGATGTTACAGATTATGACATTGATAATATAGTGAGTGCTGATATTGTTTTTAATGGCGTAACAAATGAACTTGATGATATTGTTAAATTAATTAAAGGCAGTATGAAACAGTATCTATATTTTAGAGTATTTAATGAGGATGTCCCATATATTCCGTTAGCAGAAGAATTTAAGGTTAACATATATTTTGAATAGATAAATTAAAATATTTTTGTAAATCCAGTCCCGATTTCTCGGGACTGGATTTTTTTGTGTAACTGTTTTTGTGAATTATTCAATAAAACTTAAACTTGACTTTACTTTTTATTTGAAAAAAATGATTGGATTTTATATCTTAAATAAGATATAATTTAAATATATATGATCAAACAAGAAGCTAAAAACAGAATAGAAAAATTAAAAAACCAGCTACAAGATGCTGATTATGCTTATTATGTTTTAGACAAACCAATTATGTCAGACGCGACATGGGATAATCTGAAAGATGAATTGAAAAAATTAGAAGCTCAATTTCCCGAATTTATTATACCTGATGCCACAACCCAAAGAGTCGGTGGCAAGGCTCTTGGAAAGTTTGAAAAAGTAAGGCATAAAATACCAAAATATTCTTTTAATGATGTTTTTAATTGGGACGAAGTATTAGAATTTGATGAGCGTGTTAAAAGATTTTTAAAATTGCCTGCGGAAAAAGATATTGAATATACTTGCGAATTGAAAATTGATGGTTTGAATATGACATTTATTTATGAAAATGGTTTATTGCAAAAAGCTGTTACCCGTGGCGATGGTTTAATTGGCGAAGATGTAACGCATACAGTTAAAACAATAAAAAGTGTGCCTTTAAAACTGCGTCAGCTAGTAAATATTGAAGTGGGCGGTGAAGTGTATATGCCGATTAAAAGTTTTGAAAAATTAAATGCAGAAGCAAAAAAAAATAAAGAACAAAAATTTGCCAATCCAAGAAACGCGGCAGCTGGCACAGTCAGACAGCTTGATCCAAAAGTTGCGTCAGAAAGGGATTTAGCTGTTTTTTTCTATACTATTTATATGGCTGAAAAAAAAAATAGGCACGCATTTTGAATCGCTTGCTTATTTAAAAGAGCTTGGTTTTCGGACAGATGATCATGCAGTTAAAATTAAAAATATTTGTGATGCAAAAAAAATTTTTGAACGCACGCTAAGTATTAGAAAAAAATTAGGTTTTGATATTGATGGCATTGTTATTAAAGTTAATGACTTAAAATTGCAGGAAAAATTAGGTCGCACAGCGAGACACGCGCGCTGGGCAGTGGCTTATAAATTTGCCGCAGAGGAAGCCGCTACGGTTGTTGAAGACATACAGGTGCAAATTGGCAGGACTGGTGTCTTAACCCCGGTTGCGCATTTGAGGCCTGTGCGCTTAGCAGGTTCTGTTGTTTCCCGGGCCACTTTGCACAATGAAGATGAAATAAAAAGACTTGGCGTTAAAATAGGTGATACTGTTATTTTACAAAAAGCTGGTGATATTATTCCTGATGTAACAGAGGTTTTGATAAAACTTCGGACTGGTAAAGAAAAATTTTTTAATATGCCTGAAAAATGTCCTGTTTGTAATTCTAACGTTATTCGCCAACAAGGCGAAGTGGCGCATCGTTGCTCTAATCCTGATTGCTTTGCCCAGCATAAAGAAAAGCTTTATCATTTTGTATCGCGCAAAGCTTTTGATATAGACGGTTTGGGCCCAAAAATTATTGATCAATTATTAAACACGGGCACGATTAAGGATGCAGCTGATATTTTTGTTTTAACTAAAAATGATTTAGAGCCTCTTGAACGATTTGCCGAAAAGTCGGCTGATAATTTAATACAGGCTATAAATAATTCTAAAAAAATAGAATTAGCCAGATTTATTTTTTCTTTGGGTATCAGGCATGTTGGTGAAGAAACAAGTATTTTGCTCGAGCGGAAAATAATCAATAACCAGCAACTAACAGTTAGCGAAAATTATTTTATTAAAATATTTCAACATTTAACACTAGAAGAATTAAACGAGATTGATGGTATTGGAGAAGTTGTTGCCCAAAGTATTTATGAATATTTTAATAATAAAAATAATATAGAATTTATAGAAAGATTATTTAATAATGGGGTTGTTATAAAAGTGTCCAGTGTCAAAGTGTCCAGTGTCAAAGTGATTAACAAAAATTTTGTTTTGACAGGTAGTTTAGCAAGTATGAGCAGAGATGAAGCTAAACAAAAAATCCGCGATTTTGGCGGAAATATTTCAAGTTCTGTTTCTAAAAATACAGATTATGTAGTGGCTGGCGCAGATCCTGGGTCTAAATATAATAAAGCAAAAGATTTCGGAGTGAAAATTTTAACAGAAAAAGAGTTTTTAGGTTTTTTAGTTTAATTTAAAATTATGTAAAAAAAATAGGCTATTCTTGTGAGGAGAATAGCCTTTGTTGAAAGTTTTAAGCTGCTGGCAGAGGGGCGGCCGCCAACAGCTTTCGATGGCTCATACTCAGAAATATATTGAGCATGAGCATCTTTGCGTCCCTAAGGGGGTTCGAACCCCTGCTACAGGAATGAGAATCCTGTGTCCTAGGCCACTAGACGATAGGGACATAAGATGTTTTTATTATTTTAGATATGATTAAAAAATTTGTCAAGGCATGGTTTTTGATGATAAAATAAAGATATGGATAAACTAGAAATACAACATATTGCTAAACTTTCACGAATAGCTTTAACTGAAAAAGAGGCAAAGAAATACGAGGCAGAGCTGGCTCGTATTTTGGGTTATGTGAAAAAATTACAAGATATAAACACAGACGGAGTCGCGACTTGCGATGGCGGAACACAGGATCTAGAAAATATTTGGCGTAATGATAGTGAAAAACTAAAAATTAATAGTGAAAAATTAAGTGAAGATTTAGTAAATATGGCACCAGAAAAATATAATGGTCAGGTGAGGGTTAAAAAAATATTATAAAAATTATTCTAATTACTTTGAATTACGAAATATTATTTTTATTGTCATCCTGCCCCGCCTTGGCGAGATGGATATAGAATGGCCATATTGTCATCCCGAACTTGTTTCGGGATAAAATGATGTTGTTAGGACAAGCTTGCTTTATCCCGAAACAAGTTCGGGATGACAGGGAACGTAACAGAATAATAAAGAGAGTTTTGTAATTCAAAGTAATTAGTA
>JBDRKN010000030.1:0-19018 GCA_043813955.1 bacterium
GGATATAGATTCTTATTATTAATATACATCTCAAGAGCTGTACGCACTTCTGAGATATCATGCACTCTTTTAGCATCTCTGGCCTTCATTCTTACAGAATCCAAAGCTATGCCTGACATTGTTGCCAAAACTCCGATAATTGTAATAACTACCAATAATTCTATTAAAGTAAATCCTTTGTTCTTAAGCATAAATTTATCAGATTAAGCTTTTGCCAGTCATTTCTTTTGGCTGTTCCAGATTCATAATCTTTAATATTGTAGGAGCTACGTCAGAAAGGCCTTTGCTTGGCTTTAATACGCTTAAATCGCTTCCAGGAATATCTGTTTTGCCAAGATTCTGGCCTTCAAATTCTTTGCCTACGATAATAAAGGGAACTGGGTTGGTTGTATGCTCTTTTAAAATAGTGTTTGTTTTTAAATCCAGCATTTCTTCTGCATTGCCATGATCAGCTATGATAATTGCTACGCCTTGCTTGTCTAAAATTTTCTTAACTACTCTTGATAAGCATTTATCAACCGTTTCTATAGCTTTAATTCCTGCTTTTAAATCTCCTGTATGGCCTACCATATCAGGATTGGCAAAATTGATTAATATAAAATTATATTTATCAGAATCTAATTCTTTTACAACCTTGTCGGCAATAATGTTGGCAGACATTTCAGGCTGTGTGGCATAGCTGTCAACTCTTGGCGAAGGAATTAAAATATGGTCTTCTCCTTTATTCTTTTCTTCTTTTCCTCCGTTAAAAAAATAGGTAACATGGGCGTATTTTTCTGTTTCAGCAATGCGCAATTGTTTTAAATTATTATCTGCCAATATCTGGCCTAAAGTATTATTAATATCTTTGTCAGGAAAAGCTACCTCAATCGGAAGATCATTTTCATACAAGCTAAATCCTGCGAATAATAGATTATTTAATTTATCAGGCCTTTCAAATTTATCAAATTCGTCTAAGACAAAAGCCTTGGTTAGCTGTCTGGCCCTGTCAGCTCTGTAATTAAAAAATATTACAGCATCATTGTCTTTTATTATAGCTACAGGATTATTATTTTCCATAATAACTGTTGGAATAAACTCTTCATCAAAATTTTCTTTTTCATAGCCATCCTTGATTGCCTGAATTGGATCATCCTTGTTCTCGCCTTTGCCTTGAGCTATGGCTTCATATGCCTTTACAGTGCGCTCCCAGTGATTATCCCTGTCCATGGCATAAAATCTTCCAGACACAGAGGCTATTTTGCCTATGCCATAATCTTTAATCTCCTGCACAAACTTAAGGCCTGCATCTCGCAAAGTATCTCGTCCGTCTAAAAAGCAATGCAAATAGACTTTAATTAAATTATTCTGCTTGGCTAAATCTAATACAGCCTTAAGGTGGTCTAAAGAAGAATGGACCCTTCCGTCTGAAACAAGGCCCATAATATGCAAGCTACTGTCATTGTCCTGAACATGTTTAATCGCTTTTACTAAAGCTTGGTTTTTAAAAAATGTTTTGTCTTCAATTGATTTGTTAATTTTCTGCAAATCCTGGTCACAAATTCTGCCAGAGCCTAATGTTAAATGTCCTACCTCGCTGTTGCCCATAATGCCTTGAGGAAGGCCTACGGCTTCTCCTGACGCATTAATAGTCAAGATAGGGTACTTAGTGGCTAATTCATTAAAAAAAGGAGTCTTGGCCTGGCTTACAGCATTGCCAGGATTAGGCTTGGCTATTCCCCAGCCGTCTAAAATAATTAAAGAAATATGTGACATATATTTAAACTAAAGTCTGTTCAATTTCCAACAGCCTATTATACTTAACAGTCCTTTCTCCCCTGGACAAAGAGCCTGCCTTAATATAATCAGCTCCTGTTCCTACTGCTAAATCAGATAAAAAGCTGTCAGTTGTTTCACCATAGCTATGGGACATTACAATTAAATAATTATGCTTTTTAGCAAGCTTAACAAATTCTATTAAATCTTGCAAAGTTCTGAATTTATCTAATTTAATTACCGCAGCATTAGCTAATCTATCTTTTAGCATCTTTCTCAGATCTTCTATATTATTATCAAATAAATGGTCGCCAGCAATTATCATGTCATCGCGCAGCTGGTTTGTCAAACTCTGCCATCCTTCCTTATCATGGCTGTTTAAACCGTCTTCTAGATAGACAATAGGGTATTGTTCAAGCCATTCTCTGTAAAGATTAATTAATGTGTCATTAACAAACTGGCTATTGTCCAATTTAAAGATATATTTTCCCTGATCAGGGCTGTACAAACGGTTGGATCCAATATCTAAGCCAATGCCCATATCCTTGCCAAGATCAAAGCCAGATTCTGTAATAGCCTGAGCTATATATTCAATAGCTTTAATGCTGGAAGTCATGTCTGGAGCATAGCCCCCTTCGCTTCCAGTATCAGTATCCAAGCCCTCTTTTTTTAAAACCTCTCCTAGTTGCTGAAAAACTTTGCTTGCATTAAAAACCTTTTGCGTAAAGCTTGTCTTGCTCTTAGTTAATGGGATTAATAAGTATTCTTCAAAATCAAGATTAGTATCAGCATAAAGGCCTCCATTAAACATATTAAATATAGGGGTTGGCAGATTGTAAATATCTTGGTTTAAGCCATATATCTGATTTAAGTATTTATACAGCTTAATCTTGTTAACTTTAGCGCCAGCGCGAGCGCAGAGTATAGAGGTTAACAAAGAAGTTTGGCTTAATATTTTATGTTTTAATTTTAATTGATCTAATAATTCATCAGCAACAAGAGCAAAATCATTTTCTATTTCCAAGTCCATCAAAGCCGGAAGAATAATTTCGTTTAACTGCTTTATCATCTTGTTCGCCATCTGCCAGTTGTCATCAGGATTAACCAAAGCATCAGACATTAAAGGCAAACTTGCTTTAATTGCTGATTTTGTATCCAAAACCAGCTTAGCCTGGACTGCCCAATATCCATTGGCGTCTAAAATTTTGTAAGAAATTAAATTTTTAACTTTTGCCATATTATTTAATGATTTTTTTTAAACCAGGCATTTTGTTATTGCTTAAATATGCAAGAACGGCTCCTCCTCCTGTTGATACCCAGTCAATATTGTCAAACATTTTGGTCATGCGCAATACTTGAACTGTCTCTCCTCCTCCGACAAGGCCAAAGGCCTTGCCTTTGGAACGGCTGGCCACTACTCTGCCTATGAACAAGCTTCCATGATGAAAAGGCTTGATCTCAAACATTCCCATAGGGCCATTCCAGATGATAGTTTTTGCTTCTTTTATGTATTTGGCATAATTGCGCATAGTCTGGGGCCCAATATCCAGAATCATTTCCCCCTTATTAACATAATTAACCGGCTTTACCTTGACTGGCTTAAATTTATTCGGCTTGGCTACTACTACATCTGTTGGAAGAATAATTTTTTTGTTCATCAGCTTCTTAGCTTCCCTTATGCTGGCCTTGTCTGATAATGATTTTCCAATCTCCAGCTTCTTGGCTGCAAGAAAATTATTAGCAACAGCTCCTCCTAAAAGAATATTCGTAGCCTTAAAACTCATTTTCTTAATCATGCCTATCTTAGTATCCATCTTAGCTCCTCCTATTATAATGACAAGGGGCTTTTTAGGCTCTTTAATCTTGTTTAAGCTCTTAATCTCTTCTTCTAAAAGCAGTCCTGCATAAGCTGGAAGGTATTTTTTAATAGCAGAGACTGAAGCATGCTTTCGGTGGCACACAGCAAAGGCGTTATTAACATAAATATCAGCCATGCTGGAAAGTTTTTTTGCAAATTTGACGCTGTTCTTAATTTCCCCTGGATCAAAGCGCAAATTTTCTAAAAGCAGAATTTCTCCCTGCTTTAATCTTTCAATCTCTCTATTAACCTTGTCTCCTATGATTTGATTAACAAACTTTACTTTTTTCCTTAATAGAATTGAAAGCCGTCTAGCTACTGATTCTAATGAACTTTGTTTTTTTTTGCTCACCTGGCCAGATTTTGTAAATTCAGGCCTGCCTAAATGGCTTATTAAAACTACTTTGGCTTTATTATTTGATAAATACCTGATTGTTGGAAGATTCATTATTAGCTTAAAGTCTTCTTTTACTTTTCCTTTGCAAAGCGGGACATTAAAATCTGCTCGCAATAGCACAACCTTGCCAGCCAAGTCCTTAATTTGCTTGATCGACTTTATTCTCATAAATATATCATACCATATTTTAGGAAAAGTATCCAAGCTTTAAAAATAAATAAAAGTAATTATGCTGTTAAAAGTAGTTATCTTTGTAATAATATTTTGTACTTGACAAATACAAATTATTGAATATTTTGTACTTGACAAATACAAAATATTTGATATAATATATTTATAATAAATAATTAATAAATATGAGCATTATTAGAAATGTAACAAAACAGGCAAAAAAATATTTAAATGATCCTGAAATTCTTTTATTTGTTGGGGCAAGACAGGCTGGCAAAACAACAATTTTAAAGCAATTGCAGGCTGAATTGGAAAAAAAACATAAAAATATATTTTTTTTAAACTTAGAAGACCCTGAATACCTTGAGCTGCTTAATAAATCTCCAAAAAATATCTTTAAAATTTTCACAATAAATTTAAAAGAGAAAAATTTTATTTTTATTGATGAGATTCAATACTTAAAAGATCCTTCTAATTTTTTAAAATACATATTTGATGAATATGCAGATAAAATTAAAATGATTGTTTCAGGATCTTCTGCTTTTTATATTGATAAAAAATTTAAAGATTCTTTGGCAGGAAGAAAAAAAATATTTTACGTATCTACGCTCTCTTTTAAAGAATTTTTATGGTTTAAAAATGAAAATGATTTATCAAGAAAAAAATTTAATAAATTAACTCTTGCGGAAAAAGAAAAAATTTCCAATTATTACCGCGAATTTTTAATCTACGGCGGCTATCCGCGAGTAGTATTAAAGCCAATGCAGGAAAAAGAAGATACTTTGCGTGAAATCGCCTTTTCATATATTAAAAAAGACATACATGAAGCAAACATAAAACAGGAAGATGTATTTTACAAGCTTTTTAAAATCCTGGCGTCTCAAACAGGCGGTTTATTTAATTCTCTTGAGCTGTCAAATACATTAAGAGTTTCAAAAACTACTATTGATAACTACATATATACAATGAAAAAATCTTTTCATATTTCATCTCTTAATCCTTTTTACAAAAATGCGAGGAAAGAATTAACAAAAATGCCAAAAATATATTTTAATGACCTTGGCTTGCGAAATTTTTTTGTTAACAGTTTTGAATCTTTTGAAAAAAGAGATGACAAAGGCGCGCTCTTAGAAAACGCTGTTTTTATCCAGTTTAAAGAAATGTTTGAAAAAGATAAATTAAAATATTGGCGCACGCCGCAAAAAAACGAAGTAGATTTTATTGTCAATCAAGAAAAAGCCTTTGAAGTTAAGGCAAGCATAGGAAATTTTAAAAAATCAAAATACAAAAAATTTAATGAACTATATAATGATATAGATTTGTCAATCATTAGTATTGATAAAAAAAATAATAAATATTTAGGCTATAAAGTGTTTGATGTCTGGGAAATAAAATAAGGCAAAGATTGTAAAACAAAAACACATCTTCAAGAAGGCTGTGTTTTTTCTCTATGCTATTCAAATCCATCGCGCTGTCCACAGCATTAATAGCCATATTATAGCTGTAAGAATGATATAGAATTTTAATTTTGATATATTAAATTTGTCGCTAAGCCTGTCATTAACCAAGCTTATAACCAAATAATAATTAGCAGCCCAAATTAGACCCAATACATTATAGTCCAAAGGCAAAAACATTAAGACAGCAAATATCTGCAGCAAAATCATCCAGGCAATTGCCCAATAGAGCCATGATTTGCGCCAGCTAAACTTTCCTACCCAAAACCCCTGGTAAATAATTAAAGATAAAATAATTAATACTATTAAAAATAATAGAAATGGGTTAAGGTTTAAAAAAGCTCTAAATCCATATGCCACAGACCCTAAAAGAAAAACCAAAACAAAATTAACATAAAAAGACAGGTTTTCCAAGCTAAAAGAAGTATATCTAGGAGATTTGCTTAAATACAAGAATACAAAACGCCAGTATATAAAATTAACAATTGTTAAAATAACAATAATGGCATAGAGCAGATAATTATCGCCAACAATTGTTAAATAAGTTCCAGTAATTAAATTAGCTGTAATCGGAAGCATGGCAAATTTCCACCATCCTTTTTTTTCAGGATTAATCCAAAGCGCAGCAAACAGGCTTATGGCAATAACTGCTATTGACAGCCAGATAAACAAGCTGGGCACAGCAACAAACCACTCAAGCAAGCCAAGAGTGATTAAAGAAAAGATAAATGGCAAAAAAGCCTTCATAAATTAAAACTATTAGTATCTATAGGGATCCATCTGTCATCAGCATCGCTCCATTTATAGACAAATAATGTATGCACCTTTTCTGTCTTGCTATAAATATAATCAATAGCAACATCTGAGCCAATGCGGTTGGAATAAGTTGTTTTCTTGTCTTCCACCCTTGGCTTGGAAACAAATTCCAGCTTCATCTTGCCCATAGGGCTGCTAAAAACTATAAATTCAGTAGATGTGCCTCCATGTTCTTCAGATTTAAAAACACCCTGGTCCTCTACTTCAAAGGCTTCATTAATATGGTCTAAAATGTCTTTCCATCTGTCTATATGCATATTAGCTATAATACATGGCTTTGGTTGACAAATCACGCTTGTGGCTTTGGGCAGTCAACTCGTCAATTAAGCCATTTTCTTTAAGCTCGTCTACTGCCTTATTCATATCCATCATGCCCTCCTTATATGATGTTTTTATAACCGTAGAAATCTGCGCAACTTTGTTGGTTGTAATTAAGTTGGCAATAGCCTGATTATTAATCATAATCTCTCTGGCTGCTATTAAACCGCCCCCTATCTTAGGCAATAGCTGCTGCGCAACAACAGCGCGCAGGGCAAGAGACAGCTGGGTCAAAATCTGCTGCTTGCGATGAGCAGGAAAAGAGTCAACAATTCTACCTATGGTTTCTGGAGCAGTAATAGTATGCAGGGTAGACAAAACCAAATGGCCTGTTTCAGCAGCAGTCAAAGCAGCTGACATTGTTTCAGCATCGCGCATTTCTCCGATCATAATCACATTAGGATCCTGCCTTAGCACATGCTTAAGCGCAGCTGCAAAGCTATGCGTATCAGCGCCTACTTCTCTCTGCTCTACTACGCTCTTGCTATCGCTGAATATATATTCAATTGGATCTTCAATAGTAATAATATGAACTCTTCTGCTTTCATTGATCAAATTAATCATTGTAGCCAGAGTTGTTGATTTGCCACATCCAGAAGGCCCTGTGACAAGTATAAGGCCGTCTCGGAGCTTGGTTAGATTAATAATTGATTCATTAAAGCCAATCTCGTTTGGTTTGGGAACCTCGCTCTTAATTAAACGCGCTGACATGCCTATTTTGCCTTCTTGATAATGCAAATTGATTCTAAAGCGGTAATCATCTATTTCAGTTGAAAAATCAAGCTCTTTATTTTCTTGAAACTGCTGCAGGCGCTCTTGACCAACTAAAACTTTTAAAGCTTCTAACAATACATTATGGTCTATAATATCATTGCTAGTTGCTATAAGTTTTCCGTCAACTCTTAAATACGGCTTATTACCTGCAACTAAATGCAGGTCAGAAGCTTTTTGTGAAACAGCTTCTTTAAAATAATGTTCCAGATTCATAAATTTTGTAATTAAATAGTTATTTTCATTTCTATCATAACAAAAATATTTATATTTTTCAATCTTAAACAAATTATTTGCTAAGATGGTACTTATAATAAACATTGACAAGATTATAAAAATATTCTATATTTTGAAAATAATAATTGTTATTTACAATATAATATTTTATCACTTTTGGGAGAATATAATGAAAAAGCTAATTATTTTCACGATTTTGGTATTTATTGCAATATTTGCTGTAGCGCAAAGCAGTCCTAAATTAGATACTTCTTTTATAAGAGGAAACTTGCAAATAAAAGTAATTATTTCTAAAACTGAGCAAGATCAATTTGAATTGCAAAACAAAACAGACGGAATTTTTCCTGATCAGCAACTAAAAGAATTAATGGCCAAAGGCAAAATAAAAATGGTTGAAACTAAAAAAAATATTCCTGTTTGCTTATTGCCATTAGTAGAAACTGAATTAGCAGAGAAAGAAACAGAATATCTTATGAAAAACAAAAAAATAACCAAAGGAACAAGCCAGATTAAAATTAAAAAAGAAAATCAAAAAATTAATTGGGCTTATTCTGTCCTTTGGATCTTCCTTCCATTTATCTGTATTATAATAGTTGCTTTTATAAGCAGAAAAAAAGAAGATGGACAAAGAAAATTTATTATATTCTCATTAAGCACAATTGCTGTAATATGTATTGCTATAATTATTGGAAAGTATATTGGAATATATATTGGATGGAATACTGGATTGTTTGCCGGATTGATGATTGGAGGGTTAGCTGGCTGGATTGTAGGAACGGTAACCGGAAAGCTGATTGGAAAGTCTTACAAAGAGTTTGTCGCAGTGCTGGCCGGAGGGTTTGCCGGAATGCTAGCCGGAGGGTTTGCAGGAGGGCTGGCCGGATATTTTGCTGAAACGCTGGTAGAATTTGAGATAAGCCATAATATACTATGGCACTATGTATTATTATACGCTGGAGTATGTTTATTGGGATTATTCCTTAGAAAAATAAAAACATCCAAAGTTGATAAAGTAACTTGATTAAAATGATAATCGCGTCTCAAAAACGGCGCGGTTATTTTATTTGATTTGATTAAAAAACACTGTGCTTGCTAAAAATCATCTTTTATGATAATCTAAAAGCATAAAATTTAAACAATAATTTTCCGATTGCATTGAATGGGTTGATAGCTATAGAATACTGATGATTTACCTTAAGATTAAACAAAATTCCGTGAAATCTTCTACAATAAACTTCCACTTAACTGAACACATTTACTATTCTTTAAACAGCATAATTTTAATGCTGTAATTTACCTATTTCTTTCAACTGCTTAATGCAATGGATAGCCAAAACTATGCCTTATTTTGATTATGTGATTTATGCTGTTTTGCTAGCTGCCGGATTGCTCATCGGCTATTGGATACGCAGACAAAGAGCTTTGTCAAAAGTTGATAGCGCTGAAGCAAAGGCAGATAAAATCCTTACAGCTGCCAAAACTAAGGAAAAACAGATTCTCTTGGGAGCTCAGGAAAAAACATTAAAAATCATTGAAGACACTAAAAATGAAATTAGCAAAAACAAGCAGGAAGTCAACCAAGCAAAAATGAAATTAGAAAAGCGTGAAAACCTGTTTTCACAAAAGCTCTTAGAACTTCAGGACAAGCAGACTGCCATGTATGAAAAAGTAAATAAAATTGAAGAAGCTAAAGAAAAAATCAAGGAAATCAGGCAGGAGCAGCTTAAAAAATTAGAACAAATTGCCAAAATGAATCAGGAGGAAGCGCAAAAAGTATTATTTAAGAATATTGAAAAAGACAACCAGGAAGTTTTACTTTCAAGAATTAAAAAGCTTGAACAGGAAACAACTGAGGCTATTGAAGAAAAAACCAGGAATTTGATAACCACTGCCATGCAAAGGCTTGCTTCAAGCATTGCCGCAGAAATCACCACTACTAACCTAGATCTTCCTAATGATGAAATGAAGGGACGAATTATCGGACGCGAAGGAAGAAACATTAAAGCTATTGAAGCTCTGACAGGCGTGGAAATCATTGTTGATGATATTCCCAATGTTATCACTATTTCCGGCTTTTCAGGAATCAGGCGCCATGTGGCTAAAAGAGCCCTTGAGTATTTAATCAAGGACGGGCGCATTCATCCAACTAAAATTGAGGGCGCAGTAGAGCAGGCTAAAAAAGATATAGCCCTTGATATTAAAAAAGTCGGAGAAGACGCTCTTTACGAGCTTGGTATCACTGGCTTTGAACCTAAATTAGTACAAATTTTAGGAAGGCTTAAATACCGCACCAGCTATGGCCAAAATGCGCTTAAGCACAGCGTTGAGGTAGCCCATTTATCAGGATTATTAGCAGAAGAGCTTGGATCTGATCCAGTTGTAGCCAAAAAGGCTGGCTTGTTTCATGATATTGGAAAGTCTGTAGACCATGAAGTCCAGGGCAACCACCCTGAAATCGGAGGCCAGATTGGCAAAAAGTTTGGTTTGTCTGACGAGATTATTGATGCTATTGAAAACCACCACGAAGACCAGCCAAAAAGTTTAACAACTATTATTGTTAAAACTGCTGACGCTATTTCCTCTTCCAGGCCTGGAGCAAGGCATGACAGCTTTGAAAAGTATATCCAAAGGCTTGAAGAGCTGGAAAGGCTTGCTGAAAGCTTTGATGGAGTTGAAAAAACCTATGCTATTCAAGCTGGCAGAGAAGTAAGGGTATTTGTCAAGCCAGAAGACATTACAGATTTAGAATGCTATAATCTAGCTAAAGAAATTGCTCAAAAAATTGAAAATGAGCTCAAGTATCCTGGTGAAATTAAAGTTAATCTTGTAAGAGAGCTTAGGGTAATTGAATATGCTAAATAATCATATGAAAAAACTATTATTAATCCTCTTAATCGCTTGTTTTGTTTTAGTGGGATGTAATAAAAACGAAGAAAAACAAAGCAACCCGTCTGAAACAAATATTGGCAAGCTTACATTTGAGTATTACCTGGATTATGCTGATGGAGAATGCGACAGCATTTCTGACTGTAATAAAATAGAATATGGATGCGGCAAAATCGTGTGTACTGGAGATCCAGAGCAGTATAAAGATATGAATACTGACTGCAGTATTGAGGAAAACCATCCTGCTAGCCAGGGATACAAATGCGGATGCGTGCCAAATGAATATAAGTGCGGCTGGATAAAATAATTAACCAGAATTAGCTAAAAATCATTAACAGGGGTTTACAAATCCAAAACTCTGTGCTATACTTTAATTAGTTAATATCCTCATTAATGTTAAATACTATCCTCTTTTAATTATTTTAGTTAATTTTATTGCTTTTTTAAGCAAGATTTTTGTATGATAATGCGCAAAAAACCAAAAACAGGCCAATATAATGGCAATAATCTAGATAAAAAGCTAGTTTCTAATTTAGCTAAGTCCAGAATACCAAGCTTTAAACAGTTAAAATATATTAATAAATATTTAAACAATATAGAGCTTATAATCCTCTATGTTGCTATTATTATCTTTGCAATAGGCATTGTATTTGTAGGAGCAAAGTTTTACAACCAAAACTTGGAAGTCCAGCCAGAAACAGGAGGCAAATATATTGAGGGCATGGTAGGATCTCCAAAATATATTAACCCTTTGTATTCCAGTCTAAATGACGTTGATGCTGATATTTCCAGCTTAATATATTCTTCATTATTTAAAAGAGATATTCATGGATATTTAACGCCTGATTTAGTAACTGATTACAAAGTAAGCCCAGACCAAAAAAGCTATACTATAGCTATAAGGGATGATGTTAAATGGCATAATGGAGAAGATTTAACTGTTGATGATGTTGTTTTTACAATTAACAGCTTTAAAAATATTCAATACAAATCTCCTTTAAGATATATATTTAACGGAGTAGACGCTGACAAAATCAATGACAATACTATTCAATTTATATTAAAAGAGCCTTATGCGCCATTTATGGAATTTCTTACTTTTGGCATTATGCCTCAAAGCCTGTGGCAGGATGTTTCTCCTGATAATATGACCTTGGCTGAATTAAATCTTAAGCCAGTGGGTTCTGGACCTTACAAATTCAAAGTCTTTGAAAAAGACAAAAATGGGAATATAAAAGACTATACTTTAGAGGCTAATAAAGACTATTATGAACAAGCGCCTTATTTAAAAGAAATTGTTTTTAAATTCTTTGTAAGCCAGGAAGAAATGCTTGCTGTGTTGAATAATAATAAGATTGATGCTGTAAGCTACATGCCTCTGGCATATCAAGAAGATATTATTGCTCCTAATTCCTTTAACTTCCATCAATTATCATGGCCATGGATTACTGGATTATTCTTTTCAGGCAAACAGTCATATAATTTAGATGCTAGAAAAGCTCTGGCCTATGCTATTAACAAAACAGAGCTTGTGCAAGAGGCTTTAAACAGCCAGGCTCAGGTAATTGACAGCCCAATACTGTCAAACAGCTTTGCTTACAGTAATGAGATTAGCAAATATTCATATAATCCTGCTAAAGCTAAAGAGCTTTTAACAAAACTTGGCTACAAGCTAACTGATGATAAAAAATGGATGGCCAAGAACAAGAAAATCTTTACAATTGACATTACTGTAGCTGATGATGACCTAAACATGACAATAGCAGCTAAATTAGCTGAATACTGGGAAGCTGTTGGCATTAAGACTGTAATTAAATCTGTGCCTAGCCGTGATTTACAGGCCATGGCCCAATCTGGCAATTTTGTTGCAATGCTTTATGGCTACAAAGACTTAATTAATCCTGATCCATATTCATTCTGGCATTCTTCACAGCGTGAATCTATGAATATTGCTGATTATTCTAATAATAAAGTAGATAGCCTGCTGGAAGCAGCTAGGATTAATAATAATTTAGAAGCAAGAAAAGCAAATTATGCTGAATTTCAAAAAATAATTACTAAAGAACTGCCTATTATCTTTCTATACAGCTCTAATTACACATATATTCAAAACAAGCGCATCAAAGGATTTGATACAGATGGCATTAATAATCCATCAGACCGCTTCTCAAACATAACTAATTGGTATACTAAAGAAAACAAAAAATTTAATCCCTAAGCCTGAGTGGTGGAATTGGTAGACACGCAGCGTTCAGGGCGCTGTGGGCTTCGGTCCGTGAGGGTTCAACTCCCTCCTTAGGCACTAATAGCATTAATTTGTTATTCCTCATAAAAAATTAATAGTTTTACAAGACAAATTTATTTTTGCTGTGTAAAACTATACTAGAAAGAAAAATTATGATAACTAAGTATCAACCTAGAAAAAGACCTGTTAACACTGGTCCAGTAAAAACATTTACTGACAAAACAACAGGCAAGAAATTAAGAGTCGCAGTATTGGGAGGCATGGAAGAAGTCGGCCGCAATATGACTTTGTTAGAATATGATAAAGAAATCATTATCATTGACATGGGATTACAGTTCCCAGACGAAGACATGTATGGCATTGATTACATTATTCCTAATATTGAGTATTTAAAAGGCAAAGAAAGCTGGGTCAAGGGTGTTTTAATCACCCATGGCCACTATGACCATATTGGCGGTATTCCGCACATTATGGGCAAAATTGGCAATCCGCCCATGTTTATGGGCAAAATGACTGCCGGCCTGATTCAAAAAAGAGCTAAGGAGTATAATAAATGCCCTAGGCTTAATATTAGCCAGATTGACGAAACATCTAGAGTACAGCTGGGCAAGAATTTTAGAATTGAATTTTTAAGAGTAAATCATTCTATTCCAGACTGCTTTGCAATGATTATACATACTCCAGTTGGAACCGTAATCCATACAGGAGACTTTAAGATTGACTATTCTCCAGTTAATGACAAGCCTGCTGACCTTAACCGCATTGCTAAAATCGGCAGTAACGGCGTGCTCTTGCTTATGTCTGACTCTACTGACGCCACTGAGCCTGGCTATCAGATATCTGAGTCTGCTATTGGCGAAGAAATGTATAACTATTTTGAGAACATTAACGGCCGTATTATTATCGGCACCTTTGCTTCTCAATTAAGCCGTGTGCAAAAGCTTTTGGAAAGCGCCCAAAGGCTTGGCAGAAAAGTCTCTCTGCAGGGCCGCAGCATGAATGATAATGTGGAAATTGCACACCAAATCGGCTATCTTAAATTTAATCCCAAGCTATTAATTCATGACAATGAATTAAACAGACTGCCTGATAAAAAAATCATGATTATTGGCACTGGAGCTCAGGGGGAAAACAATGCCTTTTTAATGAAAGCTGTGACTAATGAGCATAAGACTATAAGGATCAAAAAAGGAGATACTGTAATCTTCTCCTCCTCTGTTATTCCTGGCAATGAACGCAGCATTCAGAACCTTAGGGACATAATTGCGCGCCAGGGCGCCAAAGTAATCCACTACAAAATGCTTGACGTCCATGCTGGCGGGCATGCTAAGCAGGAAGACCTTAAGCTCATGATGCGCTTGTTAAAGCCTAAATACTTTATGCCTGTTGAAGCCAACCATTATATGCTTCAGGCTCATGCTGAATTAGCTATGCAGGTTGGTGTTCCAGAATCTAACATATTTATACCAGATAATGGCCAGGTTGTTGAGCTTGGCTTAAAAGGAAAATACACCTATGCTAAAATGACCATGGAAAAATTGCCTTCTGATTATGTTATGGTAGACGGGCTTGGCGTTGGCGATGTATCTAATATTGTTTTGCGCGACAGAAAAGCCATGGCAGAGGACGGCATGATTGTGGTAATTACGACTATTGACTCTAAAACCGGAGATTTGATCGGCAGTCCTGATATTATTTCCCGAGGCTTTGTCTATATGAAGGAGAATAAGGAATTGATTCAGAATACCAGAATTAGAATCAAAAAAATTGTTAAAGACAGGCCTAAGCCAAATATTATTGATGACGATTATATTAAAAATAAAGTTAGAAATGACATTGGCCAATTCTTATTTAACAAAACCAAGCGAAGGCCAATGGTTCTTCCCGTGGTTATTAAGGTATAGTACAATTGAATAAAATTATATGGAAAAACAACCCCTTATGGGGTTGTTTTTGGTTTGGAGATAAATATATTACAATGCCATTGCAATATATTTAAGTATATGATATAATTACATTGTAATATAATTAATCTTATTAATCCTATGATTACTAAAGAATTATTAAAAGAAGTTATAAAAAGGCAAAAAGATGTATTTTTGGATACATCAGGCGCTTATGATAGAAAAATTTTATCAGATGAAAAATTTAAAAAAAGCTTATATCAAACTTCAGAAATAATTATTATTACTGGCGTTAGGAGAGCGGGTAAATCCTATTTAATGCGATTAATTTGGAAAGAAATTAAAGATAAAGACAAATTAGACAATAGCCAATTTCTATATTTTAACTTTGAGGACGAAAAATTAATTAATTTTAAAGCAAAAGATTTTGAATTATTATTAGAAAGCCATTTAGAATTATTTGAACTTGATAAAAATAAAAATATTTATTTATTTTTTGATGAAATACAAAATGTTCCTGGATGGGATAAATTTTTAAACAGGCTTAGGGAAAGCAAGAAATATAAAATTTTTGTTACAGGATCTAATGCGACTCTTTTGTCAAAAGAAATTTCCTCTAAACTAACTGGCCGCAATATTCAAGCGCAAATTTATCCTTTTTCATGGTCAGAGTTTTTAAAAACCAAAGTTTCAAATTTTAAAGATAATGATTTGTATGATAAAGAAAAAAAAGCTGTTTTTTTTAAACTTTTTAATGAATATTTAAAATTCGGCGGTTTTCCTGAAGTCATTATTACCAAACAAAAATTTTTATTGCAGGAATATTTAAAAAATATAATTTATCGCGATATTGTTTCTAGATATAACATTAAATATGAAATACATTTGCGAGAGATAGTAAATTTTTTAATTACCAACATAACTCATAAGGTTAGTTTAAAAAATGTGGCAACAATGACAGGCATTAAAAATATTAATACAGTTAAAAACTATTTAAATTATTTAGAAAATTCTTTTTTATTTTATTCAATGCCAAAGTATAGCTATTCTTTAAGGCAACAGATTTATAATCCTGATAAATTATATATTTGTGATTTAGGGATGTATAATGAATTAAGCTTTAAATTTAGTGAAAACAAAGGAAAAATTTTAGAAAATTTTGTTTTTATGGAATTGAAAAGAAAATATGAGAATGTGTATTATGGCGAAGATAAAAATTACAAAGAGATTGATTTTATTACAACGCAAAAAAACAAAGTTAATCAGCTTATTCAATGTTCTTGGGATATTTCCAATTCTTTAACCAAAAAGAGAGAAACAGATTCATTAGATAAAGCAATGAATGAATTTAATCTTAAAAAAGGATTTGTTATTACTTATACTTTTGAAGGCCAGGAAAAAACAAAAAATGGAATAATATATTTTATTCCTGCTTGGAAATATTTTTTAGAAAAATAATTTTTATTTCCATGAAGCTAATTTGCTAAAGCATTCAAATATACTTCCATTTTTTTCTTTGTTTTGTGGTAATATTTATATTTTGTATACATTTTTATATAGATATATACAAAGTGTATCAGTTTGTATATATTGTGTTAATAGATGTATACAAACTATCAGGGCCACATGTGGGCCCGGTAGGGCTAAGGCCATGTCCTGTTGACAAAATCTATAGTTATGCTATTATAATAATATCGTTCTTCTAATAGATTTTTAAAAGTGACTTTTCAGTCAGTAGTACATAACTATATTGTATTTCCTGACCGAGGCGTTATAGCCACAAGTCATTTTTACAGCTCTTTGCAAGACCATCTTTATCAGATGGTTCTTTTTTTATAAACAATTTTTAAAAGTGCTATTTTGTATAACTCTGTGTTATACAATACTTTAAAACAGCAATCTAATCAACGTGTTTATATTGATCAGACGTCCATTTGGGTGAGTTAATTAAAGCTATCAATAAATTATCTCCCTCAACATAGTAAATTTCTCCTATCTCAAAATAATATAAATCACCAGCACTAATTTCAAAATTTCCTTTATCAGAATGAATAACGCCATTGCCAGATATAGCATAATAGATTTGCTCACATTTTTCATTGGAAGACTTGCCCTCATCAGGATATCTACCATTAATCAAAGCTGTAGCCAAACTAAAATTATCACTAGAATATTCATATTCCCAAACAGTACATTGCTGTGAATTATCTATTCTTTTTGCCCCTGATTTTTTGATTAGCATATCTTAAGAGATTTTAAAATTAGTGTTTAGATCCGTATTTGCTGTTTTGCAATGAATATCTAAAGTTTGCAATAGCGAAACTATTATAAATTTGGGTTGGAGCACATTTAATTCTCAAAATTAAAATCAATTACGCTTTTGGGCTAATAGACTAACTATATAATGCTGGTGGGAATCCTCACCATGCGTTTCCCATTCACTCCATTTTTCTACATATTTTAAAACATCCCATTTGTCATAATATTTTTTAAGTTCACCCTTGTTAAATAAATATCTATTTTTGTTAATAGCTACTTGCTTTTTTTCATCATCAGGAGCAATAAATGAAACTATAGCATTAAAACCATCTATATTTGTCCTAATCTTAATTTTCTCTATTACATTATTAATATCACTTTGTTTTAAAAACTGCAGAACATTAATACCAATAATGGCGTCATAAGTACCACCCTTATCTAAAAAATTAATTACATCATCTACTTCTGCATTAATTTGTAAATCAAGTTGTTGAGCTAATTGTTTGATTTTCTTAATACCAACTTCAGAACTATCTAGAGCTACCATGTCAAAACCTTGCTTAGCTAAATAAATTGCATTTTTACCTTCTCCTGCGCCAAGATCTAATATCTTAGCATTTTTTAATAAATGTTTGGTTAGATCAACAACCAAACTATGAGGATTTTTGCCAAAATAACACTCAGCACTAGAATATTTATTATTGTAATCTGTCATAAAAGACTTTAAAAATTAAATACGGCGGAGATGGGTATCTTTTGTTATATACAAATTATTAATTTTACTTATTTCTTAATCGGCATAACAATATACAGATAATCCTGCTCCTGGCCAACGGCTTTTATAAGGCAGGGGGTGTTTCCGTCTACTATTTCCAGTTTTACAGTATCTGAATTAATATTATTAAGCCCGTCTAACAAGTATCTGGAGTTCATGATAATGCTATTATCATTACCCTCTATTTTTGATTCTAAATTTGTTATATTCTCGCCAGTCTGCCCAGATATAGCTGAGACCATGAGAGTATTTTTGTCTTTTAAAAAATCTAAATTTACGTCATTAATGCCTGCTTTTGAAAAAATAGCTGAAGCCTTAATAGCTCTGACTAATTCTTGCTTGTCTATTGTGCAGTTTGTTTTGTATTCTTTTGGAATAATCTGTTCATAGTCAGGATATTGCTCTTCAATTAATCTAGAAACTATTTCTACATTGTCTAAAGCAAATAATATCTGATTGTCGCTTAAATAAAACTTTATTTCATTAATTTCTTTATTATCACTATAATCTCCTGATAAAATTCTTTGTAATTCTTGTAAAGTTCTTGTAGGCACTATGATCTTTTTTATCTCTTCGTTGTCATTATTCGTGATTAGCTTTATTTTTTTCTCTGCTAAGCGGTAGCTGTCGGTTGCTACTAAAGTTAAATTATTATTTTCTATGGAAAATAATACTCCTGAAAGAGCCATTCGGTTCTCATCTGTTGAGACAGCAAGGATTACCTGGGAAATAGCATTTTTAAAATCTTCTATCTTAACGCTAAAATGGCTTGTTTTGTCTATTTCAGGAATTAAAGGATATTCTTCAGCAGATTGGCCTTTAATTTTTGTTTTGTAATTCTCGCTTTGGATTAATAGATTATCATCTTGTAAACACAGCTCTACCTTTTTATTAGGCAATAGATTAATATAGTCTGTTAATACTCTAGCATCTACTGTAAAAGAGCCTGGTTCCTCTACCTTTCCCCGTATAATACCAGTAATACCTATTTCTAAATTTGTTGAAATTAATTTAATAATGCTTTCCTCAACCTTGATCATTAGATTATTAAGTATTGGCAGATTTACGTTTTTCCCTGTAATGTGACTTGTTACAAATACCCCCTGTTTTATATTTTTTTGCAATCCAACAATTTTCATATAATTATATTAATTATTTATATATATAAA
>JBDRKN010000031.1:0-26616 GCA_043813955.1 bacterium
CATCATGTTACCCCAGAATATCTGCCAGAATACGTGAGTGAATTTTGCGTCAGATTTTCCTCGCCAGAAATTTTTGATTCTCCGCTAACCTATCTGGAAAAATCATTATAGCTTGTTCCATCTTGTATTGATTGCCCAATATCAACCCCTTGACAAAAGCATATTATTTAATTTTTAATAAATTAATCCATAATATTGACATTTGCTAAAAAATATTATAATATACAAATGCTTTAAACCAGTATGAACTCATTTTCAGGGTTCTTATTTTAATACTAAAAATATGGAAAAAGAAACAAAGTCAAACAATAATTCTGAATTGCAGAAAATAAAAGACAGCATTGTGCCAGGCATGACTGTCAGAATTTACCAAAAAATTAAAGAACTCAATATTAAGGGCGAAGAAAAAGAAAGGCTGCAGTATTTTGAAGGCATGGTTATTGCCAGAAAACACGGCAAAGAAGCCGGCGCTACAATTACTGTGAGCAAAGTTTCTGATAACGTTAGAGTAGACAAAATCTTTCCTTTAAACCTGCCTACTATTACAAAAATTGAGATTAAAAAACAGTCTAAAGTTAAACGTTCTAAACTATATTTCTTAAAGCACGGCTACAAAAAGAAACTTAAAACAGTTACTAAATAAATTCAGGGCAAGTGGTGAAATTGGTAAACACGCAAGCTTGAGGGGCTTGTGGCCGCAAGGCCTTGGAGGTTCAAGTCCTCTCTTGCCCACTATGCGGGCGCATAGCTCAGCTGGTTAGAGCGCTTCGTTTACACCGAAGAGGTCCAGGGTTCAACTCCTTGTGCGCCCACATTAATTAATTACTATGTTGTTATCAATAGGGATAGTTGGTTTGCCTAATGTTGGCAAATCAACTTTATTTAACATTTTAACCAAGAAACAAGCTGAAGCTGCTAATTATCCATTCTGCACTATAGAGCCTAATCTGGGCATTGTAGAAGTTCCGGATAAGAGGTTAGATGCTTTAGCTAAAATATCAAAGCCGGAAAAAATTGTTCCGACTATTATTGAATTTGTAGACATTGCTGGCTTAGTTAAAGGAGCTAACAAGGGCGAAGGTTTGGGCAATCAATTTTTGTCCCATATCAGGGAATGTGATGCTATTTGCCAGGTTGTCAGGAGCTTTAAAGATGAAAATGTAATTCATGTGCATAATAAAATTGATCCGGATCAAGATAAAGAAGTTATTAATTTAGAGTTAATTTTGGCTGATCTATCTACAGTTAGCAAACGATTAAATAAGGTAGGCAAAGAAGCTAAGTCTGGCGACAAAAAAATATTGCAATACCATGAACTGCTAATTCGTATTAAAGAACACCTAGAACAGGAAAAGCCTGTCAGAGATATAAATTTAATACCTGAAGATTTAAAACAAATTAAAGAATTAAATTTATTAAGTTTAAAACCAATTATTTACATACTCAATATTGATGAACATGATCAGATAATAGACTGGCCAGAGCAAGTTATTAAATTAAATGCCAAATTAGAAACAGAAATTGTTAATTTGCCAGAGTCTGAACAGGCTGATTATGTTAAAGAGTTAGGTTTGAATCAAAGCGGTTTGGATAAATTAATACAAGAAGCTTACAAATTATTAGGTTTAATTAGCTTCTTTACTACTGGGCCAGCAGAAACCAGGGCATGGACAATAGAAAAAGGAACTAAGGCGCCAGATGCAGCCGGAGTAATACATACTGATTTTGTAAAGAATTTTATACGGGCAGAAGTTATTAACTGGCAAGATTTTGTGCAGGCTGGCAGCGAAATCAATGCTAAGGATAAAGGTTTAATTAAAACTGAAGGAAAAAATTATATTATTCAGGACGGAGATGTTTGCCATTTTTTAATTAACAGATAGCTTAAATCTTGACATTTTAAACTTTTGCTGATATAATGCGAATAGTTAATAAGATAAATTGCTCTTTAAAAGTTAAAGGCTATGGGAATTTAGTCAAAGGAAACTCACAGGAAACCCACTTAAATAGATCTTTCTTTGATTTTAATTTTTTCTCAAGCAACCATCCCATAGCCTTTTATATTAATATCGGTGTTATAGAAAGTGAACTCAGATTATCCCCCCGCGGAAATTTATTTCCGTAATCTGTATTCCTCTCCTATGCTGCACCTATAAGGGCGTCAAGTACGCCCTTATTTTTTTACTATTGCATTTATTTTACATTCATGTTAAGCTAAAAAAACAATTAAAACCTTTCCCATATTTTTGCTTTTTTAAAAATAAGGCAAAGATAGTGCCACAGGCACTAAAGGTATTCTCTATCCTCCATTTTTTAACTCATGTTAACGAGAATATCTGGAGGTTTTGTTATTATAATTAATAATCAAATATGTCAAAAGTAAAATCATCTGAGACTCCTCATTATGAATTACTGTATATTATTTCTAATAAATACAGTGAAGATGAGATAGAACCAATTAAAGAAAAAGTAACTAAGCTAATTATTGATAATCAGGGTAAAATTACCAAGAATGATGACTGGGGCAAAAAGCGCTTGGCCTATCCAATCAAGCATTTTCGCCATGGCTATTATCATTTGCTGGAATTTGACTTAGACGGAAATAAATTAAAAATAGTGGAAGACTGGCTTCGCTTATCTGAGCAGATTTTGCGCCACCAGATTGTTAAAAAAGAAAAAATACAAGCTGTTTCTACTCCGCTTCCTATTGAAAAACTAGCTCCGCTTGCAGATCCTAATAAGCTTGCTGAACCAATAACTGAACCTAAGAAAAAAATTGAATTCCAGGACCTTGATGACAAGCTGGATAAAATTTTGGATTCAGATACTTTTATCTAATAAATTAAAATAAACCTATGAATTTAAACAAAGCTATGATCATTGGCAATCTGACCAGAGACCCTGAAGTAAGGCAGACTGGCGCTGGCCATCAGGTCGCTTCATTTGGCGTTGCTACTAATCTGATCTGGATGGACCAGAACGGCCAAAAGCAGGAAAAAGCCGAATTCCATAATGTGGTAGCATGGAGGAAATTAGCAGAAATATGCAGCCGTTATTTAAAAAAAGGCTCTAAAGTATATATTGAAGGCCGTTTGCAAACCAGTGACTGGACAGGCAATGACGGTGTAAAGCGATATAGGACTGAAATTATTACTGAAAATATGATTATGCTGGACAGCAGACAAAGTACTGGCGATTATCAGGCAGCTTCTGCTCCAAGAACAGAACAGCCAGCTGAAACGCCTATTATTAGCTATGATGAGCCAACTGAAGAAAAACCAGCTTCTGATGATGAAATCAAAGTTGAAAATATTCCATTTTAATATGATAAACAGCATTAAACAACAAAAAAAGTGCCATTTTTGCGTTAGTAATATTAATAATATTGACTACAAAGATGTAGAAACCTTGTGCAAATTCACTAATTCCTATGGCCAAATTTTAAGCAGGAAAAGAACCGGAGTCTGCGCCAAGCATCAACGCAAATTAGCTACATCTATTAAGCGGGCTAGAATTATGGCTCTGGTTATTTTTACCAATCGCTAATATGTTAAGTTTGAACGAAATTAAACTGGGCAAAATCCTGCAGATAAACAACGAGCCTTATGTTGTTATTAAATCTGACCATCATAAAGTTGCCAGAGGCGGAGCTGTACTTAAGACAAAATTAAAAAATCTGATTAATCACAATGTAATAGAAAAAACATGGCAGGGAAATGACAAGGCTCAGCAAGCTGAAGTAGTTAAAAAAAAGGCAAACTTTATATATCAGGATCAAAACAGCGCCTATTTTATGGATAATGAAACTTATGAGCAGTTTAATATTTTATTAAACCAAATTAACGGAAAAAATAAATTTTTAAAAGAAAATACTGATGTTGATATAATGTATTTTAATAATCAGCCAGTATCTATTGAACTGCCGATTAAAATAGATCTTAAAGTAATCCAGGCTCCTCCAGGAATTAAGGGAAATTCCGCAGGCAATGTAATGAAAACTATTGAGCTTGAAACAGGGCTTAAAATACAGGCGCCATTATTTATAAACCAGGGCGATATTGTAAGGATTAATACAGAAACTGGCGAATATGCAGAACGGATTTAATACAAAAACAGACCTTATCAGGCCTGTTTTTATTTTTACTCAATTTCTTTTGATTTTACTTCAGTTATAATCCTTTTCCTTATTTCATTTATTAATTTTTTGTCTTGCCTTAAAAATTTGCGGGCATTTTCCCTGCCAGTCCCAAGCTTAATGTCTCCAAAAGCATATGAATTTCCTTTTTTGCTAATTATTCCATGAACTGAGCCTAAATCTAACAAATCGCCAGAAACAGAAATGCCTTCATTATACATAATATCAAATTCGCAGGTTCTGAATGGAGCTGAAACCTTGTTTTTAACTATTTTGCACTTGACTCTGTTTCCAATAATTCTATCTCCTTGTTTTATCTGGGCTGAACGCCGGACTTCTATCCTTACGCTGGAATAAAATTTTAATGCTGTGCCTCCGGTAGTTGTTTCTGGATTTCCAAAAAATACTCCAATCTTCATTCTGATTTGATTAATAAAAATAACTACTGTATTAGTTTTAGATACAATGCCTGTTAACTTTCTTAAAGCCTGGCTCATTAAGCGTGCCTGCAAACCCATTTGTGCATCTCCCATATCACCCTCTATTTCTTTTTTTGGAACTAGGGCTGCCACGCTGTCTACTACTACAACATCAATTGCATTAGATCTTACCAATGTTTCAAGAATTTCCAAAGCCTGCTCGCCAGTATCTGGCTGGCTAATTAACAATTCTTTGATATTAATACCTATTTTTTTGGCATAATCTGGATCAAGGGCATGTTCGGCATCAATAAAAGCAGCGATTCCTCCCTGCTTTTGCGCTTCAGCAATAATATGCTGCGCCAAGGTTGTTTTGCCAGAAGCTTCTGGCCCAAAAATTTCAATAATTCTGCCCTTAGGCACTCCTCCTACCCCTAATGCCAAATCAACTGATAAACATCCGACAGGTATCACTTCTACCGCCGTTGTTCTGCCTTCACCAAATCTCATAATTGATCCTTCTCCAAACATATTCTGGATCTGTTCCATTGCAGCTTGTACAGCTTGTTGTTTTTCCCCTCCATGTCCACCTTCCTTTTCAAAGGAAGCTTTAGTCTCAGCCATATGTTTATATTTATTATTTTACTATAAATGATTTTTCTTAAAAAAACAACTTTTGCTAATCTTCGTTATTTTTTAAAAGCACTTCACGCATAATAGTTCGCTCATGCCCTTTGCGCTGTGCAGTGATAATAATTTTATTAATTCCCTGTTTTAAATCAATCTTTTTGTTAAACTCTCCGTCATCATTTACCATTACCTGAACTTGATTAATCAATACTTCTGTTTCTGGTTCAGTCTTGCCGCTTACTAATAATTTACTATCAATTGTTACTAAATCATCTCTAGGGCTTAAAACTTCTAAATTAGGCGGTATAAAAATATTTTTAAGCAGCCAGCCTAAATAAATCAGGCAAATTAAAGCAATTAAAATTAATAACCAGCTCTTTATTAAATGCGGTATTGCCCAAAAATACTTGCTGCTAACAACTTGTCGTGAAAATAGTTTATTTTGTTTCTGCGACTGATAGACTTCCTGCTCTGCTAAAAAACTCTGCCTTAATTTTTTGTAGTCAAGATTTAAAAATTCAGCATACTCTTTTAAGAAATTAAGGCCATAAATTCCCTTAGGCAGCTCTTCATAATGTCCGCTTTCTAAAGCCTCCAAATATTCAATGCTAATGTTAAGCTTTTCAGCCGCTTCTGTTAATTTTAATTCTTTGGCCTGGCGGGTGCTGCGCAGCTGTTCAGCCACTGTTTCCTTATCTAAGAATATTTTGTTAGATTTAAAAGTCATAGTAATTAATAACCCTGCCTTTAGTTATAAGGAACTTTGAGCAGAGTTTATTCTAACCTTATTAATATAAAGTCTGTTTTAATTTTCCGGCAGCTATTTTTGCCTCTGCATCTAAGCCTTCGGGGCTGTCAGCTATTGCGTCCATCATTTCCTCCATAACCTGTTCTGCTATTGGATAATTTTTACCCCTGTACCAGCTATCAGCTGTTAATAACTGCTGGGCAAAAACTCCAATTTCATCATCATTTAATTGTTCATCAACTAAAGCGCGCAAAGCCGTTGGTTTTTTAGTACTTTTAAGATAAAGGCTTGCTATTTCAGGATTAGTTGTTGCAAACTGGATAAAGTCCCATGCTTCATCAATATGCTGGCTCTTGATAGAAACTGTTTCTACCCAATAATCAACCATATTAACCTGCTCTTTGCGATTTTCAATTTGAGGCAGGGGATTAATTGAAAAATTCAGCTTAGGCGCCTGGGCATTAATAATTGGCAAATGATATGAATAGCCAAATAGAATAGCCAACTTGCCGTCAATAAACATATTTAATGAATTATCCAATTCAGTATTCCAGCTATACACATCTCTGGCAGGGTTAGAAAAATCAGAATAAAATCTTAAGGCGTCTAAGCCAGGATTATAATCCTTGCCAGTAGAATATTCAGTAAAAGCCACTTTCTGGTTATCAGTAATAATAGTAGCTCCATTCTGCATCATTAAAGCAGCTAAAATATCTGCTGAGCGCTCAATATTAGAGCCAGTACCCAGGGCAATGCCTGACTGGATAATATTACCTCTGGAATTCTGCTTGGTCAACTTCTTGACCTGCTGCTGCAATTCCTTGCTCCAATAGCCTGACAGCTCTGCAATCCCTGCATTATTAAGCAAATCTTTATTATAATACATTGCCAAAGTGTCAACTGCCAAAGGCAGGCCATAAATTTCTTTGTTAGTAGATTTTATAATCTCATCATAGTAGTCAAAAACTACATCCTTGTAAACAGTATCAATAAAATTATTTTTAAGCTGGGCTAATGTAATGCTGCTCTTTACCTTAACCTCTGGCACTACTTCTTTTTTAATAGTTCCCTTAACTACAGGATAAGCCATGGCAATCTCGTCAGGCATAATTGCAATCTTAGGCTGATACTTGCCAACCCATGCGGCATTAATGGAAAACATATCTGGTCCGCGATCTTCTGCCCAGGCATTAAGCAAAGCATCTTCATATTCCTCATAACGCAGTTTTCTGTACTTAATCTGAATATTAGGATGCAACTTATTATACTCTTCAATCACTCCTTTAAAAGCGTCTGGGCCATCCCAGACACGCCAATAATTAAGAGTAATGGGTTCCATTTTCTCTCTGACATCTTTGGCTGCCCATTTGCATCCAAAGCCAGAGGTAATAACAAAACTAAAGATTAAAAAAAGTATTATTATTTTGTGCTTCATATTTTTAATTTTAAACACTAACTCTATTATATCAAAGAGCTTGCAAAATAACAAAGGTTGACAAATTAAATGTATTATGTTAGTCTAATTTATTATTAAAATATATTACAAATTATGGTATAATATATTTTGTTCTTTAAAAATTAATTATTGTTAAACCAAGTTCAAGGGAATTTTGTCATGAAATGTAAAAGAAAGTTTTCTGATTTATTCGCACTCATCGACGATGGTTATGCTATTCTAATAACGCCATCAGTTCTTTACAAAATTGGACATATAAACTATGGCCTGGAACAAAAATGGATAAATTGCCTACAATTATCTATTGAAGAGGCACAATATTCAAATTTTGTTTCTTATATTAGCTCGGGTTTAAAAACGTTTATAAAACAAGCATTGGAGGGCAATGATTTTAATGTTAACAAATTAGTTAATCTTAAAGAAAATGTCAAAGCGGCTATTGATAATAATATTGTCTGTTATGAAGATTTTGGTTTTAAAGATGCTAGTGATTTTATTGAAAAATTTTCTATTCATATAGAAGAACAAGCTGAATATGAATACAGTATATCACAAACTAAAGACGAATCTCCATATTTAGCTGATGGCCAAGTAGGGAATTATTCAAGTCATATTGGCTTGCATGGATTTGAATTTAATGAAGAAAATTTTGAACAAGATGTATACAGGGATTCTCCCTGTGAAATATTTAATGATTTAACAATACATTTCCTCAAAAAAATTAGGGTAATGAATGGATCGGTTATACCTTCTAAGATAAGGGGTAGGGGTGATCCAATTGCAGAAATCATACGAAAGGTGGAAGAAGGAAAAGAAATAACAAAAGAGATTACTAAAATTTCAATTAATGAACTCATTGCTTCTGGTTAAAAATCATGAAAAATAAAAAGGGATAAGCGCAATGCTATCCCTTTTTCTTTATGCTCAAAAACTTATCTTCGTCTTGGTGGCCTGCTATTACCCCCTCTATCATTCCGCCTGTCATTCCGCCTGTTGTCAAAACGTCCTCTTGGAGCGCTGCTGTTAAATCCAAATCCAGCATCCTTGCCTTTCTCATCTTTCCATAATGGCTCATTTTCCTTTAAGCCTTTCATTGTCAAATTAATTCTGCCCTGATCATCAACTTCTATAACTTTGACAGTAACAGTATCTCCAATATTTAATAATGCGTCTGGCTTGCTTACTCTGTATGGAGCTAATTCGCTTACATGGGCCATGCCATCTCTGCCTCCGGCTAATTCAATAAATACTCCAAAATCCAGCATTCTAACAACCTTGCCTGTAAACTTTTCTCCGACTTTAAAATCTCTTACAATATCATTAATCCAATCTAATGCTTTTTGTGATTTCTCAGCATCAGTTCCGCAAACCATTACCAAGCCATCCTGCTCAATATCAATTGATACCCCGCAGGCGGCAATAATTTCATTAATAATTTTTCCTCCTGGGCCAATAACGTCCTTAATTTTTTCAGGATCAATCCTAAAGCTTACAATCCTAGGAGCATAAGGAGATAGTTCTTTTCTTGGCTCTGGGATTGCCTTTATCATTACATCTAAAATCTCTAATCTGGCTTTTTTGCCCTGGCTAAATGTCTTTTTAATTATCTCTTCAGTTAATCCGTCTGTTTTTGTATCAAGCTGAATAGCAGTAATGCCATCCTTAGTTCCTGTAATCTTAAAATCCATTCCTCCGTCTCCGTCTTCCAAATCTTGAATGTCAGTTAAAACTTCCCATTTGCTCATGTCATGGTTAGAAGCAAGACCAATGGCAATTCCTGCTACAGGCTTTTTAATAGGAACGCCTGCATCCATTAAAGCTAATGTAGAACCGCAGGTAGCTGCCATAGAAGAGGAGCCGTTAGAGCTAAGGGTTTCGCTTACAATCCTTATAGTATATGGAAAATCTTCTTTTGATGGAATAACAGGCTCTAGCGCTTTTTCTGCTAAAGCTCCGTGGCCTATTTCTCTCCTGCCTGTTCCGCGATGAGGCTTTGCCTCTCCAACGCAATAGCCAGGAAAATTATAATGGTGCATGTATCTCTTGGTAGTCTGGCCTTCCATGCCTTCTAAAAACTGCTCATCGCCAGAAGATCCTAATGTAACAATAGACATTACCTGTGTTTCGCCCCGAGAAAATAAACCTACGCCATGGTTATGAGGCAAAATGCCTACTTCAGAATCTAAATCCCTTATTTCATCAAGCTTTCTCCCGTCTATTCTCTTTTTTTCATCTAAAATAGCCTTGGTAACTTCAGCTTCAATCATTTTTTCTGCCAAATTAAATACTGTTTCCTTAGCAATGTCTTTTTCAATTCCTTTTTTAGCTAAATAATCAGTCAGTTGCTCTTTAATGGCGTAAACAGCAAGCTTGCGCTCGCCCTTGGTATAGTAAGACTTGTCAAACAAAATATTCTTAATATTATCATTTAGCCACTGTTCAGCCAGCTGTGTCACTTCATTTTGTTCTTGATGATTTTTTTCAACCTGCTTAACTTCTATGTTAAGCTTTTTTTGCATTTCTTTGATTAGCTTAACTGCAGGCTGCATGTTTTTTAAACCCTGCTGAAGAGCGTCTTGCATTATTTCTTCCTTTATTTCATTAGCGCCTGCTTCAATCATGATTACCTTTTTCTCAGTTCCAGAAACAATTAAATCTAATTTACTCTGCGCTTGCTCTTCATAGTTAGGATTAAAGACAAACTTATCGTCAATTAATCCTACCCTTATTCCTCCGACAGGGCCCTTCCAGTCAATCCCAGAAATAGCTAAAGCTGCGCTGGCAGCTACTAATGACACAATGTCATAATCATTTTTATTATCAAAAGACAGAACAGTGATTACCACCTGCACGTCTTTTCTGTTTTTCTGATTAAATAAAGGCCTAATAGACCTGTCAATCATACGGCCTGCCAATACTGCCTCATCAGTAGGGCGTCCTTCGCGCTTAATCCAGCGAGAACCCTTGATAATTCCTGCAGCATAAAATCGCTCTTCAAATTCAACCATTAAAGGAAAAAAATCCAGGCCTTCACGATCTTCTTTAGATTGTACGACTGCGGCTAAAACAGCGGTCTCTCCATATTGAACCGTTACTGCGGCATCAGCCTGACGGGCTAATTTGCCTGTTTTAATAGTTAGCGGACGGCCAAGCCAATCGCACTGAAACACTTGTTCTTTACTCATAGTTTTTAGTGCCAGCCTGACCATTAAATTACAGGACTATAAGAAAAACTTACAGTACTATCTATTTAATAATCAAACTAAGCAATTATGTTAATTTATAATAAATACTTTTTGTTATCGCTTAAATTGGTAAAATCATCAGCTGCTTCCTGCAGTCTGGCTGAAGCAGTCTGCTTAAATGCCATCATTTCTACCAAGCAACCTGTTGTATTCTGCAAATATTCGACTAATGGCAAATAATCTCCATCTCCTGTCACTAATATAATTACATCAAGCTTGCTAGCCAGCTTTATAGCATCAACAGTAATCCCAACATCCCAGTCAGCCTTTTTAACACCGCTCTGGAAAATCTGCAAATCCTTCATTTTTACCTCAAATCCTTGTTTGCTTAAAGCTTCAAAAAAATTAATTCCCTCTTCTGTCTCTGTCTTAACAACATAGGCAGTAGCACGAATTAATTTTCTTCCCGCAACGGCGGTTTTAAGCACTTCTTTGAAATTAACTCTTTTTTTGTACAAATTTTTAGCGCTATGATACATGTTGGAAACATCTACCAAGATGCCTATTCTTTGTTCTTTATGCTTAATCATATTATATAAAGGGACAACCCTAATTTAATTATCTTCTACTTTTTTTTCTTTTTTGTTTTCTGCTTCTTTAGCCTCTTCTTTTTCCTCTTCAGTCATAGCAGCAAATATCAAGGCTTCTTCTTCCCTGCGCCTTTCTTCTTCGTCTTCAATCATTTTTTTGGCAATCTTTAATTTTAGCTTTTTTGCTAATTCAATAAAAGACTGCTCATCCTCCCTTTGCAAATATTTGAGTAAACGACGTCGTTCGCCTACTTTTCTCAGCAAGCCGCGACGAGAAGAATAATCATGCTTATGCTTTTTCAAATGGTCAGTAAGCTGTTTAATCTCTTCGCTTAAAATAGCGATCTGAACCTGGGATGAACCAGTATCTGAATCATGAATCTTAAAACGATTAATGATTCTTTGCTTAGTTTTTTTGTCTAACATAATTCTTTTCCTTTGTCCTAGATATGGTAACTACTCCAAATCCAAGATTAAGGTAAACTTAATTAATTAACAAGATTAGTCTAACATAAATTGCCAAAAAATGCAAGGTAGCGTAAGATATTAATATACAAAAAAATAAATTTTGACAAAATAATAATAACCTGTTAGATTATTACAATCTGCTCCCGTAGTTCAATGGATAGAACAGGGCCCTTCTAAGGCCACGATGAGGGTTCGATTCCCCCCGGGAGTACAAACAACTATTTAAAAATATTGCAATGGCATTGTAATATTTATACTTTAAGGCATACATACATAAATCTTTATTATTTAGAATTAGGGTTTTGAATAAAGTATGCTCTTATTTCATTTATTGCTTTATATATGGCATGGTTCGATTCCCTGTCCCCGAGCTAAAATAACAACGTTAACGTTAACATTTCTAAATTGCCCGCTACTAGGACATTTCTATTTCACCTTTACATCAAAATTTTGAGCTTGACAAAGTGTAGTATAAATACTATACTTTTTATTTACTGCTTAATAATTATTTTAGTGAAAATAATTATTGTTATTTTTAAACCAAAAAAGAGAGGGGGCAACATGAATGAACTTTTTAAGCGGTATGAAGGCAATCCTATAATTACAAAGGCGGATTTTCCAAATGGATGGTCTGTAAACTCTGTTTTGAATCCTGGTGTGGGGGATCGAGATGGAAAGACCATTCTTTTCGTCAGAGTAGAGGATCGGGAAGGATTGTCACGGTTGGTTTGTTTCTGCAGTAAAAATGGCACTACTAGCTGGGAGATAGACGAATCAACTTTATTCAAAGGAGATGAAAAAATTGAGGGATATGGTGTTGAAGACTCAAGATTAATTTGGGTACCATCCCTGGAAAGGTGGGTGATTGTTTACACACATTATACAACAGGAGGTGCCTTGGTAAGCATCGCTTCGACCAAGGATTTCAGAGAATTTCAGTTTTTGGGAAATGTTTTGCCTCCGGAAAATAAGGATGCAGCTATTTTTTCAGAGCCAATAAATGGTTATTGGTGGTTGATTCATCGACCAACAGTAGGCGATAGTAAACAGATTTGGATTTCCAAATCTAGATGCACTAATTCCGTTAGGGATCTTTCGTATTGGGGGCATAATCAAATATTGCTTCCTACTGATGGGACACCTCGGTGGGACGGCCATCATATTGGTCTTAGTGCGCCACCGTTAAAAACTGATCGAGGTTGGTTGTTACTGTATCATGGAGTAAAAAACACTCCTGCTGGTAATTTATACCGGCTGGGATTAGCAATGTTATCTTTAGATGACCCAACGAAAGTGACTCACCGAACCAGAGAATTTATAATGAGTCCTATGGGGGAAACCGATTTTATCGGTGACGTTGGAGGAGCAATCTTCCCTTGCGGCTGGCGGGTTCATGATGACAATCAAATTCGGATTTATTACGGCGCTGCAGATTCGGTTATCTGCTACGCTTATGCTCCTTTTGAAAAAGTAGTTGATAGGGTTTTAAGAGACCCTGTCTAACATTGCCAATACCGTGATTACCCAATAAAATGGGTTCACGGTATTTTTTATAAATTTAATCATTTATTCCTAATTGGCTTGTCTTGAGGTTTTTTTGTCTAATCTGATTTGTTTTACTTTTTTGCCGAATTTAGTTGATATATCTTTCATAAGTTATTCACATTAATAATACTTGTATTTGTATAGCATTGTTGTAAAATATTACTATATAGAAATATCTTTCTATATCCCAATCAACCCCACCAACGTAAGGGTGGAAGTGTCTCCAGTACTTTAGTTCTCAAGCTAAAGACAAAATATCAGCCTCAATATACTTTGAATAAATTAATTTCCCCTGATTCTCATAGCATCAGCAACTCTCTGCACAGCCAAGGCATAACATCCCATTCTCATGCTTGTCTTATATTTTTCCTTGCTCTTGCAGCATTCTTGAAAAGCATCATCCATGACCTTTTTTAACCTGCTTAATACCTGCTGCTCAGTCCAATAATAATTAGTAATATTTTGCACTTGCTCAAAATAGCTTACAACAACTCCTCCTGCATTAGCTAAAATATCAGGCACTATTAATACTCCTTTATCCTCTAAAATTTGATCAGCTTCTGGAGTAATAGGGCCATTAGCTAATTCAATAATCAACTTAGCTTTTATATTATCAACATTCTCTTTTGTAATTGAATTTTCCAAGGCTGCTGGAATTAAAATATCAGCTTTAACTTGTAAAACATCGTTAATGTTTTCTGCTTGAGAAAAATTAAGAACGCTTCCACTGTCTTTTTTATGTTTTATAAGCTTTTCAATATCCAAACCGCTTGGATTATATACAACGCCCTTGGAGTCAGCCACTGCTACAATCCTATGGCCCTGTTCTGATAATATTTTTGCCATAAAGCTACCTGCATTTCCAAATCCCTGTATAGCAATAGTGGCAGCATTTAGATTTAATTTCTGCACCGCCTTGTTTAAAATATAAACAGCTCCCTGGGCAGTAGAATAATTTCTTACTTCAGAGCCGCCTAATTCAATCGGCTTTCCAGTAATTACTCCAGGAGCTTTGTGCCCTGCTAATTTCTCATATTCATCAAGCATCCAAGCCATAATCTGGGGCGTGGTATATACGTCAGGAGCCGGCACATCAATATTAGGGCCAATATATTTGTAAATTCCTCTAATATATCCCCTTGCTATCTGTTCTAATTCATTTTCTGACAATTCTTTTGGATTAACTGCTACTCCGCCCTTGCCTCCTCCTAATGGAAGATTAACTAAAGCTGTTTTCCATGTCATCCATGCTGCCAAAGCCTTAATTTCATCTTCATTAACATTAGGATGAAACCTAATACCTCCTTTATACAGTCCGCGGGCATTATTATATTGAACGCGATATCCAGTAAAAATTTGCTGGCTCTGATCATCCATTTTAACTAAAATGCTTATTTTTAAAACCCTGTCTGGATGTTTAAGCTTGCTATAAATATCATGGTCTAGATCAATTAATTCCTTAACTTGGTCTAATTGCTCCATAGCATTTTCAAATGCATTGTTTTCCATAAATTTTGATTAATTATCATAATACAGCTTAATATCATTTATTAAAAAAAGCAAATTGACGATTAATTTAAATTATGATAGACTGAATTACAAGTTTAATTAATAATTAAAGAAAACGATTATGTGTGGTACTAACAATCCAGAAAACAATCCTTTAATGGAGAATAATCCAAATCCAATGCCTGAGGCTGCTCCAGCCGAAAGCACTCCTGAGGAACCCGTAGTAGCTCCTGAAGCTGCGCCAGAAGCTCCAGCTGCTCCTGAAGCTGCGCCAGCGCCAGAAGCTCCTGAAGCTGCGCCAGCGCCAGCGCCAGAAGCTCCAGCTGAAGAGCCAAAGCCAGAAGATAATAACCCAACTTATTAATACGGTGGATTAAGAAAAAACCTCTGCCAATGGCAGAGGTTTTTTTATTCTCTTGATTAGAAAAATTTCTTTGCCTGGCTAATTAAGGTAATTGCGCTAAACAATCCGAAGAATATAAAAATAAGGTAAATTATCCATACGCGCCAGCGCTTAGGAAGAAAAACCTTTGGCAAAGTCCTTTTATTTAAAATACGTACCAAGCCTACATGAGCAAACATTGCTATGGCGTTAATAACTGCGCCGATTACAATAAGCGTCTTTGGTTCATAGATATTGAATAAGAATAAGATTATGCCAAAAGCAATCTGGGCCCAAACAAAAATAAAATAAATTTTTCCTAAATTAATTTTCTTTTTATTACTATATTTTTTTAAGGCAAAGTTTTCTGACATAATTCTGGATGTTGAATCCATCACTCCGAGCTGTGTTTGAAACAACATAATGCCAACCACTATTAAAAATAGGCTTCCAAGCCATGGAAATGTATTACGTCCAATATTCGCAGCTTCATGCAGCACAAACATAATTCCCTCGTCTTTTCCAACAGCATGATATGCAGTACTGTATGACAGCAGCATTAATAGACACATTGCCAATAATCCTGTAAACCAAAAAACCATTAAATGTTCTGCATTGACTTTGCGCCACCAAGTTTTAAAACGGCTGATATTTTCTTTATTTACTTCAAATTTTTCTCCAGACATCTTTATTTCCTGATGCCCAGCCCCTCTTTGAAACAATCCTGCAATCTTTTGAGAATATTTTCCCATGCCATATCCTTTTTCTTTTACATAAATTGACTGGGTTAAATTTAAATTTCCTCCAGCGCCAGAATATGCAAAAGCAGCCAGGAATGTGACTAAACTGATTCCTTCTGGCAAAAACATATATCCATCACCAATGCCAGCAAAACCGTTTAAAAGCATTTTCCAGTGTTCAGCCTTTGCTAAATAAATAGTTAAAGCAAAAATAAATGGCACGCCTACAAAAATAACTGTTTTTGTAATATGCTCCATCATAGAATAGACAGTCTTGCCAATGCTTAAAATCACTCCAACAGAGATTAACAATCCCATGGCCAGCCATTTAAAAGTTTCTAAGCCTAAAACAGCTGCTAATACCTGAGCTGAAGCAGCTATAATTCCTGGCAAGCCAAAGCCAAGAAAAGTTGAAGCAATAAACCAGTATGGAGCTTTTTTATAAATCTTAGCCAAACCAACAAAAACGCTCTCTCCTTTTATCAGAGCATAGCGTGCAATCTCCATATTCATAAAATACTGAAAAGTAATTCCAAGCAAAGCTCCCCATACAATGCCCAGGCCAAAATTAGAAGTAAGGTATGGCCATAAAATAACCTCTCCTGAGCCAAGGCCAAGGGCAAGGATAATAAAGCTAGGGCCCATTAATTTGCCAATTGGGATAGCTTTAGGAAATTTTTTAAGCTCTTGTTTTGCCATAATACTATTATACAATATTTATTTAGCTCAAACAACATTGATTTCTTATGATTTTAGATTATAATTAAATTAGAAACTAAATTATTCTTATGCAATTAATTCAAGCTGCCTTATTAGGCATAGTAGAAGGCATTACTGAGTTTTTGCCAATTTCCTCAACTGCTCATTTAATTATAGTTGAGAGATGGCTAAATATCACTCAGACTGACTTTGTTAAAACTTTTACTATTTCCATACAGCTGGGAGCCATTCTATCAATCATAATGATATACTGGAAAGAAATTATTTCTGATGCTGAGATTTGGAAAAAAGTTTGCTTAGCTTTTCTGCCAACCGCTGTTCTTGGCTTTGTTTTTTACAATATTATAAAAAACATATTGCTTGGCAATATTATGGTAATTGTATGGGCATTGATGATTGGCGGATTATTTTTAATTATTTTTGAAATAATTAATCGCAAGAATGAAAAATTTAAGGGTTCTGTTAATACTAAAAGCATTACTTATCCTAAAGCAATAGCTATTGGATTCTTTCAGGCTCTTGGCATGATCCCCGGAGTTTCACGCGCAGCTGCCACAATTATCGGAGGCCTATCTATGGGGATCAACCGCCAGACAATAGTAGAATTTTCTTTTTTGCTGGCAATACCAACTATGCTTGCAGCCACGGTTTATGATTTATTTAAAAGCAATTTTAGTTTTTCTGGACAGCAGATTGAAGTATGGCTCACTGGCTTTATTGTCTCATTTATTGTAGCCATGATAACTGTTAAATTTCTTATTAAATTTATTCAAAAACATACTTTTATAGCCTTTGGCATATACCGCATTATTATTAGCTTTATTATCTTAAGCTTGCTGTTATAAAAACAAGGCTTTATTAACCTTGTTTTTATTTCTTGCAATTACTTAATTCTAATTGCCTGGCCTTTAATTAAGGCTTTGGCTATTTTTTCATAAGCTGACATAAGGATGCGCTGGAAAGTGCTCTGCGAAGTATTCATTTTTTCAGCGCTCTCGTTCTGATCTAATTTTTCAATATTTTTCAAACGTAAAGCTTCTAATTCCTCATTAGTCAATTCAACAACCTCTAACATCCTCAATGGCACGCCCTGAGGCTTGAAATAAGTAATTTCAGGATTAAACCTAATCCGTCTTCTTAGTCTTGGCCTAGGCATATTATTTGGCTCGTCCTTGGGCAGCTCTGCGATTGCCCATGCCTCTGCCACGGCTGTCAAAAGGTCTGCGTCTAGGCTCAGCGCCTTCGCAATTGCCCCTTTGTCCGCCTGTCTTGGAACCCTGTCCAGCAGGGCCTGTTTTGTCAAAATTTGGCATACATTTAATTTAATAATTAGCTATGTTATAAGTATATACCCAAAACTATTTTTTGTCAAGTATTTTAAAACAGCCCCTATAGGAGCTGTTTTAATACAATAACTCACTATTATACAAAAAATCCCTGCCATCCCATAATCGCGCCTAGGATGACTGTGATTATTGCACAAAGGGTCAAATACTCAGACTTCTTTATTTTCAGCTTGGCAATCTTTACAAACTGCTCTGGCAATAGAAGAGCAAACAATCCCTTGATAAAAGCAATCCATCCAATGATTGTTATAAGGACTGTCCAGCCTGATACCCAAACGTTATGAAAGGTAACAAGCAAATATCCCGCGACTAGGACAACAAGTCCTGTCATATAGATTGCTGGGAGATTTTTTGTGTATTCATCCAAAATTTTAGCATAAAATTTTGGGTTGAATAACATCCCAAGTCCCATAGCCAAATAAAATAGGCCTAGAAGTTGGAAAATGTGTACATCAGACATACATTTTCTTTACTTATTAATTATATTTTCATTTTCATTATAGCAAAAAATTTCAAGTTTGGCTATTTTTTAAATTATGAGAGCAAATCTATGAGATTACAAAAAATATCAAAATGTATAAATTTGTGATAAAAAAAACAGAACTATTAAATTCTGTTTTTAAAATTTGGCGGAACGGACGGGACTCGAACCCGCGACCTCCTGCGTGACAGGCAGGCGTTCTAACCAGCTGAACTACCGCTCCAAAAATAATAATGACGCTTTGGTCATTACAAAGCATGTTAACATTTATTTTTACTTTTGTCAACGCGGAGAGACAGGGATTCGAACCCTGGGTTCGCTATTGCGAACAGCGGTTTTCGAAACCGCCGCCTTAAACCTCTCGGCCACCTCTCCTTTAAGCTATTTTCTTGTTAGCATTCAGCATTCCTAATAATGCTATTAACAGCCAAAACAAAATCGACAAATCATTTTTAAAATATGGGACATCAACTATTCCATGGACAATAATGGTAATCATGGCGCCTAAAAGGCCAAGAGCAAAATATTTATTAGACTTGTTACAATTTTTTAAGGCAATTATTAAATATTTAATAATTATGAAGATAAATATTAAGGCTCCTGCCAAACCAAGTTCTGTCCAAAAATTCAAAACTATATTATGCGGATAAATATATATTTCTGTAGGCTGCCAAGCATTTTTATGATACACAGGATCAGTTAATACTTTTTCCAGCCATTTTGGATCATGATTTTTTACAAAAATGCCTTCTTGATGGTATGGCTCTATTGCTGTTTTGTAATTAGACAATCCTGAACCAGCAATAATCCTGTTATCTTTAAGCATTGTCCATGTTTCTTTCCATTGCTGTCTTCTAATCTGTCCTGATAAATCAAATAAAGTGACTTTATCTTTTACTTTTTCATAAACTGGCTGGTTTAAATATATTAAAGTTCCGGCTATTGATAGAATAATGATGATGATTACAGCAATCTTTTTATTAGCCAATATGCCAAATACTATTAGCGCAGCCCCTATAGCCACTAAAGCTCCTTCTGACTCTGCGCAATAGACTGCTATTATTGACAGTATAATAGTTATTATTAAAAAAACAATCTTTAGCTTATTTTTTTTCTTTAGCTCATAGAATAGCCATCCGATTAAAATCATTATAATCGGAGCTAAACACAAGCCAAGGGCATTTGGATATTGGAAAACAGAAGTAGCCCTATGTCCAAGCTCGTTCCAAAAGTCTGGCACAATAAATATTCCTGTGAGCTTTTGAAATATTGCTATAGCTGACAAGATAGCTGCTGAAAAAGCTAAGGGATAAACAATCTTGCTGTATTCTTTATTAAGAACATTAAAAATAATTAAAAATAACAAAATAGGTTCAAAAAAATATGCTTTCCAGGCTCCTAGAGCGCTATTATTCCATCCAGCTATGCTGACTGCGACTAATGAAATAATTAATAGCAGAATGATTTCCCAGTCAAAAGGATAACGGTTGGTTATTTTTCTTTTTTTTACATTAGCTTTAACTCTTTTCCATAAGATAGGCAGATTCTTTATTATCCAAACTGCAAAAACTATTAGGATCATCAGCTCTAACAAAGTTGTTGGAAAACCAAGCACTTCAACCCTTATCAAATACGACCACAATGCAAATATAATAATCATTAATGCCAAATCAAGCCTGCGCAAAGCAAGATATGCAAAGATTATGAGATAGATAAGGATAAGCCAGAACATATATTTAGTATATCACTTTAATCATATTTGCCAACATATTTGCATGATTGAAATAATTTTGCTAATATTTAGGAGTAGATAAAGGATTGCACTCGTATCGTGTCACAATACATAATGTATTGTTACAAGCTGGGCGCTTTGAAAAAAGCGCCCCTATTTTTTATCTTGACAAAATTTAAAATTCTGAGGTATAATATGGTTAGCTGTTGGCTTAAAAGCAGTTAATTTTACTTAAAAACAAACATATATGACTCAAAAGAAAAGGCGGACTAAGGGTTCTGCTGGCGACAGAAGGTCACATCATGCATTAAAGGCAAAAACATTAAATATCTGCCCTAAATGCAAGAAAACTGTTGAACCGCATAAAGCATGCTCTTTTTGCGGCAGCTACAAAAAAACAGTAATCAAAACAAAAGAAAGCAAATAACTGTCCTTACTATGGCTAATCGACATTTGTCACGAACAATTGCAATGCAAACCCTGTTTAACTGGGATTTTAATGGCAAGCAAACTATTGATCTTAACCAGCTTACAGAGCAAAACTTTAAACAATTTGCCCCTAATTTTGATGACCATGGATTTACAAAGGAGTTAATTCAGGGAGTTATGGAACATTTGTCAAAAATTGACAAATATATTATTAAATATGCCACTGAATGGCCATTAGAGCAGATTACGCTTATTGACCGCAATATTCTGCGCTTAGGCGTATATGAATTGGTTTTTAACCCAAGCATTCCTGCAAAAGTAGCTATTAACGAGGCTATTGAAATAGCAAAAACATTTGGCGGAGAATCTTCTGGAAAATTTGTTAATGGCGTTTTGGGCGCCATTATGAAGGATATTCCTGTTAAAGAGATAGATAAACAGCCTGTACCTGAAAAAAAATCAGAAACATCAACTACGCAATTAGATAAATAATTAACAAATTGCTAATTGTTAATTGTTGGTTGTTTTAAAACAATCATCAACTAATAATCAGCAATTTCATCTTTTATGACAGATTTTACTAAATTAGAAGACAGGATTGGTGTAAAATTCAATAATCCAGACCTGCTGCTGCAGGCTATGGTGCACCGCTCCTACATTAACGAACATCCTGATTTCAAATTAGGCCATAATGAACGTTTGGAATTTTTAGGTGATGCTGTATTAGAGATTGTGGTAACAGAACACCTTTATGATAATTATCCTGACAAGCCTGAAGGTGATTTAACTGACTGGCGCGCCAGCCTGGTTAATTCCAAAATGCTTGCTGATGTTGCTAAAAAAATTGAATTAGAAAAAAATCTATACTTATCCAAAGGAGAATCCAAGGATGCAAATACTAAGGCAAGACAGTATATTCTGGCTAATGCAGTAGAAGCATTAATTGGAGCTATTTACTTAGACCAAGGCATTAAGCCTGCCAAAAGATTTATTAACCAGGAAATCATATTTAATTTAAAGCATATTTTAGATAACAAGCTATATATGGACCCTAAGTCAAAATTTCAGGAAAAAAGTCAAGATTTATATAACATTACACCTCATTACGAAGTATTAAATGAATCAGGGCCTGACCATGAAAGAAGCTTTGAGGTTGGAATATATTTAAAAGATGAATTAATTGCCAAGGGCGCCGGGCAATCAAAGCATGAGGCCCAAGTTAGCGCAGCTGAGGCAGCTTTGGAAAAAAAAGGCTGGTAGGTTGAAAAAAATAGGCTTTTAAGCTATGATGAGGGTATAAAAAGCAATATGGAAAAGAAAATTCTATCAAAAATTAAAGATGAATTAATGAACCGCAAAAACCAGATTGAAAAAGATCTGACTGGTTTTGCTAAAAAAGACAAGGATGATTATGTTTCTTCTTTCCCAGAATATGGCAGTGAGAATGATGAAAATGCGCAGGAAGTAAGCCAATACTCTACTAATGTTGCCACTGAAAAAATTTTAGAAAAAATTCTTAAAGATATTAATTCTGCTTTGAAAAAAATTACCAAAAAAGAATTTGGAGTTTGCAAATACTGCGGCAAGCCGATTGAAGAAAAACGCTTGCTGATCAGGCCTTTTTCCAGCGCCTGCGTTAAATGCAAAACTAAACTGCAGGACAAAAAATAAATATGAGAGATAATAAAAAAATGGTTATCCTTAGTTTAATAGCCATTTTTTTTATTACCATTGACCGCTGGTTCAAGGCCGTAGCCATTAATTTTTTAAACGAACAGACGCTTGGAACTAGCTGGTTTAAATTAAATTTAAACTTTAACCAAAATATTGCCTTTTCCCTGCCTTTGCAGGGAATCATTCTTAATGCTTTAATCATTATCCTAATAATTATATTGATAACAGCCTATCTGCATTTAAGAAGCAAAAACTATTATTTAAAATCTGGATGGTTATTAATAATAATCTTTGGTTCTATAAGCAATATGTTTGACAGAATTAAATATGGAGCTGTGATTGATTATTTAGATCTTAAATATTTTACTGTTTTTAATATTGCTGACGTTATGATTGTAGTTGGAGCTCTTAGCTTAATCTGTCTTGAATTAAAAAAGCCTAAAAGTTAATTATTCTTGTATTTTCATCCTTGCTGTCAATCTTAATATATTTAGTCTGCTTTGGCAGAATTTTTTTTATCTTGTCAGCCCATTCTATAACCACTACTGACTTAGAATCATTTAAATAATCCTGCAATCCAATATTTAATAATTCATCTGGATTAGACAGCCTATAAGTATCAACATGGACAAAATTCTTAATATCGCCTTTTACTGGATAAACTTTCATTAAAACAAAACTAGGGCTGTTAATGTTTTCCTTTATTCCCAGACCTAAAGCAAAACCCTTGGCAATTACAGTCTTTCCTGCGCCCAAATTGCCCTGCAATCCAAATATTTCTCCGCCTTTAAAATTCTTAGCTATTTTTTTAGCCCAGGATATGGTTTGAGCCTGGGATTTTGAAACATATTTCATATGCTTTATTTTACTGTTTAAACTATATTTTATCAATACTTTACAAATTCATCAACTCATGTTAGTATTGTCATATTGATTTAAATAATAAAAAACTATGCCAAACAAAAAATCTGCTAAAAAAGATCTTAAAAAAAACAAGAAAAGACAAATTTTTAATAAAAATATTAAGCATAATCTGAAAAATTTAAGCAAAAAAACTCAAAAAGCTATTGAGTCTGGCCAAGCTGAATCTAAAGAAATGATAACAGCTGCTACTAAAGCTTTTGATAAAGCAATCCAAAAAGGAATTATTAAAAAAAATACAGGGAGAAGAAAAAAATCTAAGCTTCAGCTTAGATTTAATAAGATGAATAAGTAAAAACAGACCCTTATGGGTCTGTTTTTAAATCTTTGCAATTAACAAATCTACCATTGTTTCTGCATTTAATCGTCCTGTTTTGTAATTAAAATCTAATCTAACTAATGCATGAAAAATATTTTTTAAGCTGATTAAATTAAAATTTCCAGCCTGATTAATTCCTTTTTGCAAAACATATGGATGTACTTTTAAATAACTGCCGATTTTTCTAGAAGTCCATCCACTGTCCAAGCCCTGCCTTATCTGAAGTAAAATTCTAAATTGCCTGATCAGCATTGTGATTAAATAATAATCAGCTGCGCCTATCTTAATCTGATCAGAAAATAATTTTACAGCCAAAGCTTTGTTCTTGTTGCCAATAGCGTCTGTAAGAGCAAAGATTCCTTGGTCTATCTGGCCCTTAACCATTTCCTCAACATCATTCAAGCTTATCTCTACATCCTTTTGATCAGGCATTAATGCTCTTTTGTAATGAACAAGCTTATCCAGCTCGCTATTAATCATCCATAGATCATTGCCTAACAATCCTACTAAAAGCTGAGAAGCCTGGTAATTAATCTTAACATTTTCCTGGACAAGCTTTTGCTTAATCCAGACATTAATCTCATTGTTGTCTAATAATCCAAAATACTGTGTATACTTCTGCTTTTGCAGATAGTTAAACAAGTCTTGCTGATTCTTAGCTAGCTTTTTATCATCTACATGCACTTCTGTTTTGTTTTTTTGTTTTTTAATAATCAAAGAGTCATCGTAAAAAATAATAATATTATCAGTCTCTTTAATCTTTTTTAAATAATCCAGCAATTCAATTAAAAAATCCTTATTATTCTTAAATATATTCTTAATTATTATTAATCTCTTGCTGACAAACAAAGAATTGCTGGCTAATAAATCATTTAGCCTGCCTAAATTTATATCAGAACCATCAATTACTGACAAGCTTGTGCTATTAGAATCAACTTCTTTTAAAAACTTATTTTTAAGTTCTGTTAATTTTTTCTGAGCCTGAAAAGAGTCAGGGCCATAAAGAAAAATAATCATACAGATACATCTTAAATCAATTTTCTTAAATTGGCAATTAAAAAAACCGCAGCTTAATGGCTGCGGTTCATAGGAATTTTAAAAACTTCTAATGACTCCTTATAAAGAGTCTCAAAATCTGTCAAAATCTGATGTTTAAAACCACTTTCTTTCATTGCTTCTATAAATGCCTCATTAAACCAAAGAAAATCCTCTTTATGGGCATCAAATTTGCTCCAAATTGTTTCTCCTGCCTGAGGATAGTATTCCATGGTAGATTTTAAATTATGGATTTTGCTGGAACAGGCAATTATTTTAGCTTCTATGCTTACTCTCCTTAGCTTTCGCAAATGATTTTCTTTTCTTCGCATCCATGTTTTTTTTCTTTTATACCTAAATTTTAATCGCTTAGGCTCTGACACATGATTAACAATATCAGCTATTCCTCGATTATAGTTAATAACCAAATCCTGATAGGAATAATGCTCATTATACTTTGGAATTCCGTGTAATAATGCGGCCACTATTATATTTTCCTGATCTTGCTGATTCATCTTTTGAATATATTGCTGCAAATGCCAAGCAACAGAAACTGGATGAACAATATATGGCAAGCCTGATATTCGTCTCTGCCCATCGTGTACACGCGCAGCTTCATTAATAGCATCTTGAATCATTTTTGTTAAAAGCATGGCTAATCCTCCATATATTTGTATAAATAATTTTTAAAAGAACTTTTAATTAAGGTATAGTATAATAAAAATAATGTCAATTAGACCCCTCTGGCTTCTCCATGGTCGCCTGTCTTTATTGATTTGCTCATAAAACGATGCTTAAAAGACTGCCAAAAGCATATAAGCTCCTCGCTTCTTAACAAAGAGCATACTCCAAGATAAATAACTGTTCCAAATATGCCTGCAGACATGCCTTGTAATAGAACGCCCCAGAATTTTGTCATGTCAGCATATGGCCAGATTAATAATTTCATTGCCTGAATAGCAATAGCTGCTATTATAGCGGCAAAAGAAAACTTAATTACTGAAATAATAATCTTTTTTTCATCTAAATTTCCAATTTCAAAATGCAAAGCTACTAATAATAATATAAACTGTAGCATGCTGGAAATAGAAAATGCTAAAGCTAAGCCTGCCACGCCCATGCTCTTAGACAGCCATAATGAAAGAATTATGTTTGTTCCTACTGAAACAAGGCCTAAATAGAACGGCATCTTAGAATCATGCCTGGCATAAAACATGCGCACTAATAAAGGAATGGTGGCTTGAGCAAATAATGACAAGGTGAAAAAAGCTAAAGCATCAATAGTCATTACAGTATCCTGCCAGTCAAATTGTCCTGTTCCCAGAATTACCCTCACAATCTGGGCGCGCAGGGCTAATAGGATAACAGTAGAAGGGACTATGAAAAAAAGAATCTGCCTGATTGTTTTTGAAAAATAATATACAAGCTTTTTTTTATTAAAAGCATAAGAAGACAAAGTTGGAAAAACAGCAATAGCAAAAGAAATTCCAAAAATTCCAATAGGAAAAGACTGCAGATTATTTGCTAAATTAAAAACAGACAAAGATCCGCTAACTAGAGTAGAAGCAATTATTGTGATAACTAACAAATTGATCTGATTAATAGCCAAAGTCAAAGTTCTGGCAGTCATCATCTTAAAAATCTTTTTAACAGCAGTATTATGCCATCCAAAACGCAGATTGTATTTAAAGCCAAGCTTAAAAATAGTAGGTATTTGAATTAAAATATGCAATAAAGAACCAAGGATTACGCCCCAAGCCAGTCCATAAACGCCCCAGATAGAAACAAAATATATTGCTCCAATAATAATTCCTATGTTATAGAAAATAGGGGATAAAGAATATACAAAAAATCTCTTAAACGACTGCAAAGCTCCTCCAATAACGCTGGAAATTCCTAAAAGAATAGGAGATAAAAACATTATTCTTGTTAAAACAATTACTTGTTCTAATTTTTCTCCAGAAAAGCCAGGAGTTATCCATTTCATTAAGTATGGAGCAAAAATTATGCCTAATACAGATAAGCATGCCACTGTTACAAGAACAATATTAAAAATATTATTAACTAATTGCCATGCAGACTTATTATTTTTAGAATTTTTATGATCCTTGATTAAATTAGTAAAAATAGGTATAAAGCCTGCTGACAATGC
>JBDRKN010000032.1:0-23750 GCA_043813955.1 bacterium
ATAGCTTTTTTTATAACAGTTTTTCTTTTTAGTTATTTAGTTTTATATGCTGACAAAAAGAAAGATTCTTTTGTAAAAAAGTTTAAAGGCGTATATTTTGCAACAATAGCTGTTAATATTATTCTTATTTGGCCAGCAATGCTATATTCGCATATTAAGGATAATATTATTGGAAAGTTAAGCAAAATATCTTCTATATTATTATGGGTTTCCTTAATAATATTTGTCTTCTCTGTCTATTGCTGGGAAATAACAGCCATTGTTATTATAATTGTAATAATAGCAGCGTGGTTTTTTCTTTCCTCGCTTGTTTATAGTGAAGAAGAAGATGATTAGTAAATTTCAAAGGGGCTCTAGTTAATGAGCTCTTTTTTTATTTTCTCAAAATATTCCTTAACTGATATTGGCTTTATTTTCTGCCTAACTTGCTCAAATTCTTTTTTTAACTTTTCTGGATTTGTAACTGCCCAATACATTTTAACGCTTAATTTATCAAGATTATCAGGCTCAAATAATAGATAAGGGTTATAGTCCAGAATTTCAGGGATGCCTCCTATTTTTGATGCCATTACAGGAAGGTTATTATTCATTGCCTCAAATATTATTGTCGGGGAATTTTCATAGCATAATGACGGCACTATCAGGCAGTCAGCTTTCTGCATCAATTCATTAACTTTTTGATTAGTCATTTTTCCTAAGAATTCACAATCATTATTTTTTAATTCCTCTAGTTTAGATCCGCCTCCAATCACAACAAGCTTACAATCTAAGTTATGAGTTTTTTTAAGCTTGCTAAAGGCCTTGATTAATAATGGCACGCCTTTATGCTCTTCTATTTGGCCTACAGAGAGAAAAGTAAATTGAGCATTATTTTCTTTATTCTTAGTTTGAACATTTAATTGCGGGTTGCGCATTATTAATGTCTTTTTATTAAACAAACCATGCTTTTGATGCAGTTTTAAGAGCCATGCTGACGGTGAAATTATTAAGTCTGTTTTTTTAAAGCATGATCTGCATATTGCTTGATATATTTTAGCATAAAAAGTATTAATAATATTTTCATGCCCATAATACATTAATCCAGAAGGATGCAATAATTGTATATCATGAATAATATGGATATGCTTTGGCTTGATAAATCTTGGGGTTAAATAATTAAGGCCTTCTAAATTATGAGAAACAACTAAATCGCATTTTTCTTTATTAATAATATTATTAATTTTAATCGATTTATACAATCCAATTAGATGGAATATATGCCAGAATAATCTCAAATATTTTGGTATTTTATTTAAATTAGGATATAGCGAACTGATATGATAGACATCAGGCTGTTTATCAAACTTGATAAAGTATGGCTTGCAGGTAATGACAATGACTTTATGATTCATTTCTTCCAAGCCTTGCTTCATTATTTGAGTAATCTGTTCAGCTCCGCCTCCGCGGTGATATGGAGGATATAGATTGTTGATTAAGCAAATTTTCATAGTTTAGGGGTATTTTTAATTCTGTAGTAAATTACATTAAGCTTTTCCGCTGCTTTGTCCCATGTATATTTTGATTCTATTAATTTTCTTGCTTCCTGTCCAAGGCGATATGCCAATCGGTTGTTAGTAATAATTCGGTTCATTTTTTCTGCCAGATCTTCAATATCATCTGGCTTAATTATTAATCCCTGTTCATTATTTTTAAAAACGCTTCTGACTCCAGGCAGATTTGAAGCAATAACAGGCTTGCCGCAGGCCATGGCTTCTAATAATACTAAGCCAAAAGCTTCGCTTTGGTTAATTGAAGGCAAAACCAAGACATTAGAGCGCTGATAGCATTTTACTAATTCTTTGTCATCAGCGTTGTTTATAAACTCAACTTTGTCATTAATTTTTAAATCTTCAGCTATTTTATGGTAATAGCTTTCCATATCCCCTTTTCCAACAATTATCAGCCTTACTTTTTTAGTTTCGCATATTTTAGAAAAAGCTTTTAAAAGGTTTTCCACACCTTTGAAATAATGCTGCTTGTCTAGCGCGCCTACAAACAAAATTCTCTTAATGCCGTCTGGTTCAATTTGTCCTGGCTTAAATACATCAGCATCAACTCCAAACGGAATCTGAACAAATTTTTCAGGATTAGCTTTGTAATATTTTCCAATATTAGAGTGTTTGACATAATCAATGGAAGCGCAGGTAATTTCATCAGCTAATCGGATAATAATGGGCAGAGAAAAATGTCTGGAAATATTAAAAAACAATTTTTTAAAGCCATCGCACTCGTTGTCCATGTGATAATGAAGTATTAATTTTGTGCTAGGAATAAATATTTTTGTTAATGCAACTATTTCAGCTGATCCGTAAAAAGGATAATGCAGATGAACAATATCATATTTAGGCAAGAGCCATAATAATTGCGGTAAAACAGCAGCATTTCCAAAACTAAAAACAGGCAATAGCCTGATTATTTTTAGCTTTGGGTTTGTATTAATAAACTGGCCTTCTTTTTTGTAAATATATTTTGGAGTGAAAACAGTTATTTCATGATTATACTTTGTTGTATAATTAGCATAATTAAAGGCGCTATTGCCCATACCGCCCTTGTATGGCGGAAATGTGCATACAACGTGAGCTATTTTCATTTGATTATTCCTTAGCTGTCTTTTCGACAATTTTAGTAATATTCTTTTCTATTCTGGCCAAGCGCAATCTGATTCTAAAGATTAAATAAAATAAAAGCACTATGCCAAAATAGAATATGACCTGAATGCCTGTGCCAGTAAATCCTAAGCCAGACACAAGCTGGTCAATCTGCTTTAAAAAGATAATTAACAAAGCGGCTATTAGCCAGAAAATCAGCCAGACAATAAATTCATTGCGCTGTATTTGTTTTTTTTGTTTTTGCCAGAATAGCTTTATTATGAAAAACGCGATTACTATCAGGGCAAAAATTTCTTGAATCATATTAGTTTAGCAATTATTAAATCTTTTATAATCCTAACGCCGCCTGAGAGTTTTTGGCCAAAATTCTTGTAAATAATAGTAATAGGCACTTCAGTGATTTTCAATTTTCTTTTATGGGCTAATAATAGTATTTCACTGCAGTGTGCCATTCCGTCCTGCTGCCAATTCAGCTTTTTGGCCGCTTCTATTGTCATTGCGCGAAATCCGCTTTGAGGATCAGTTAAATTAACATTTAGAAATATTTTGTTGACCAGCTTTGCCAAAGGCATTATTACATGTTTTTTAAATCTAGGCATCTTAGTGCTATTGTCTAAGAATCTAGAGCCAAATACTATGTCTGCCCTATGCTTAAGCGGTTCAATCACTTTATGAATATCCTCAGCTCTCATTTGCCCGTCTGCATCAAAGTGAACAATAATATCCTGGTCAGAGCCATGATTAATAGCATAATTAGTGCCTGTTCTTAAGGCAGCGCCCTGGCCCCTGTTTACTATATGATGCAATACAGTAACATTTCTTTGTTTTGCTAATTCTAAAGTATTATCATCAGAACAATCGTCAACAAGAATAACTTCATTAACTTTTTCTTTTACTTTAGCTATATTGCTAATATGCTTGGCTTCGTTAAAAGCTGGAATTACACAAAAAACTTTCATATTTTGACTTAACTTACACCAAAATCAGTAAAATTGCAAGCCTATTTATAATCCTTGTAATCAATTGTTTTTAATCCTTTTTGAGCTCGCAAGTTATTAATAGTTTTTTCTAATCCATTATTAAAGGTCACCAAAGGCATCCAGCTAAGCAATTCCTTTGCTTTTGATATGTCAGGAAGGGCTAAGGGAGTCATGAATAGCATTGGCTTTTCATAAACAACCTTGGATTTTGATTCCAGCATTTTAATTATCTGGTTAGCAATATCAGTAAGGTTAATATCAACATCAGACCCAATATTAATCGGTCCAAATTCCTTGGTTTCCATAAACTTTAGAGCAGCATTAATACAGTCATCAACATAGCAGAAAGATGTTTTAAAACTTTCATTGCCATAGATTATTAAATCTTTGTCATCTAACGCATTGCTTATAAAATCAGGGATCATAAGGCCCTCGTCTAAAGGCATGCGAGGCCCATAAATCCTAAACGGCCTGATAATCTTAGCATCTACCTGATAGACATCTGCATAGGTCTTAACCATGCTTTCTGCAAAGCGCTTGCCTTCGTCATATGAACAGCGCTCTGACAGCTGGTCAACTAATCCGAGCTTTTCTTCTGTGGCCTTGGTAAAATCATCCAAGCGTCCTCCATATACTACTGAAGACGAAAAATGCATAAACTTGGCCTGGTATTTTAAAGCCAGATCCAAGCCGTTCTTAACAGCATAAGAGTTGGCTAACAAGCTGGCTACCCTGTTTTTTTCAAAATCAATCGGTGATGTTGGGCAGGCTAAATTATATATTTCCTGAATGCCCTGGAATTCAATCTTAAAATCCTGCAATTCTGTATATTCTTCCAAGGTAATTGGCTTTGTTAAGTCATACTTAATAAATTTGAAATTTGAATTTGCTAATAAATGATCAATATTTTTTTCATTGCCTGTAGAAAAATTATCAATACAGATTACTTTAGAAGTTTCAATCAGCTCATCACAAAGGTGGGAGCCTATAAAGCCAGCGCCTCCTATGATAAGCACATTTTTTTTGTCAAAAATGATTTTTCGCTTTGCCATATGATTTTATTAATTATTATAAGTTATAATTGATGGTTTTATGCCTCCAATAAATTTTTCTGAACCTGCGTAAAAAGAATCTACTAAAATGCCGTAATTTTTAAATATCCTGACATGAGGGCTTCCTCCTGGTCCTGCTCCGGTAATAATTTCATCAACTCCGTCATTATTAACATCGCCTGTTATTAAATTAACGCCTCCTGCAAAGCTTACTTTATACGCGCCAAACTTCCAACGCAATTTTCCCTCTAAATCAAATATTTTAACATAAGGCGCCATCCCATAGCCAGCTGATACGATTATTTTAGCCTTATTATCTCTAAAATCGCTAAAATGAGCCGCAGCTGCCTGGAATCCATTTCGTATGTGCTTTTCATAAGCAAAGAATTCATGCAGTACGCGCCCGTCAAAATTAAAAATTCTAATATGCGCTCCTCCTTTGCTAAAAGGTCCGGTAATTATTTCATCAATGCCGTTTCCATTAACATCGCCAACAGTAACATTGACGCCCCCTCCAAAACCGCCAGCATAGGATAAGAATTTGTTAAGAAGCTTGCCATTCTGATCAAAAATCTTAACTTCTGGCTTATGTCCTGCTCCTGGCCCGGTAATAATTTCATCAACTCCGTCATTATTAACATCGCCAACAGCTACTTGCACGCCTCCTGTAAAATGCTCTGCATAAGCTAAAAAACTATGTATTAACTTGCCCTGCTGATCAAAAATCTTAACTTCTGGCTTATGTCCTGCGATTGGACCAGTTACAATTTCTGTTATCTTGTCATTATTAACATCTCCGCTGGCTAAATTAAGCCCTGATCCATTCTCATAAGCTACAAAGCCCTGGGAAACATCGCCTGATTGTGTCAGCAAATCCACTCTGGCTTCTGAATTTGACTGTGGCGCAAACATTAAGCTAATGCTTATTTTATCCAATTCAGTCAAAGCTCTGCTAACAGCATTTTCTACATTAAGCCTTCCTTTGCCAAGCTGTCCTGAAAATTGAGGATTAGCCTCGTCAATATTATCAGCTGTTTCGAGCAAAATATTAACTAACTGTCTTGGATTAAGGTTTGAATTAGCCTGTTGCATTAAGGCCAGAGTTCCGCTTACCATTGGCACTGCAAAAGATGTGCCAGACCAATAACCGTCATAGAATTTATTAAATAACTGGCCACTTATATTGCTTCTATTTGTATACGGAACTGTGCTATATATGCTTGTTCCAGGAGCTGTAATATCAATGCATTTGCCATAGCTGGAAAAGAAAAGCTTTTTATCAAAAGGGCCTGTCGCAGCCACTCCGATTACTAAATTATCTCCATTAGGATCATCATGACAAACAGGATACATTGGCGATTTGTCTAAAAAATATCCAAAACCCCTGCTTTTATCATTGCCTCCGGCCGCTACTATGATTACCCCGGCATCATAAGCTCTTCTAATAGCCATTTGCACTCCCTGGCTGTAATTAAAGCCAACAAAGCTTAAATTAATAATGTCAGCCTTATGATTAGCTGCATAGTTAATTGCTTCAATTACTTTTGAAGCATCAGTTTCTCCTTTGTCATCAAGAGCTTTTAAAGCCATAATCTGCGCCTTCCAGCTCAATCCGGTTATCCCCTTTTTGTTATTGCCAGAAGCTGCGAGAATTCCCGCAATCAATGTTCCATGAGACACGCCGTCTTCAGTAAAACCAAAGCTGAATTTAGGAGACGGGTCTGGCAAGCGGTTTACAAAATCAAAGCCCTGATAATCATCAACATATCCATTATTCTCATCATCAATCCCGTTATTTGGAATCTCTCCTTTATTAATCCAAATATTGTCTTTTAAATCAGGATGAGTAACCTGTACTCCAGAATCAATTACTGCTATTATTACTTCTTTGCTGCTGCTCTTTATATCCCAGGCCTTGTCAGCCCTGATTCTTTTTAAATACCATTGATTTTTGTAATACGCGTCATTAGGAATTACCGCTGCTCTATATGTATAATTGGGTTCAGCAAATTCAACCATTGGATCAATTTGATATCTCTCTATGGCCTGTTCTATATCCTCCCCTGTTTTTAATTTAATTGTCTGGACTTTATTATTATAATACTTAACCAAAATTGAGTCATTGGCCTGTTCCAATACTTCAACCGCACCTTTTTTGGGTACGCCAACAACGATTATTGTAATCAGTATAAATGATAACAATAAAAGCCCTTTTTTCTTGGTTGTCATGCATACATTGTATCATAAAAGATTTAAATATAAAACCCGTATACAGATGTATACGGGTTTAGTGATTTTTTTATTTAACAATTATTTTGTGTCCTGTTTTCAAATAATTGTTAACAGATATTACTACCAAATAAATACCAGGAGCTAAATGGTTGGTATTGAATTTTACATTCAATGCTCCATCAGTATGTTGGTTGGCAATATCAGCAACTTTAATGCCAAGTAAATTATATAATGAAAGAACTATCTTGCCCTTTATGCCGTTATATTGAAATGTCGTATAATCTTGGCATGGGTTAGGATAGCTTGTTAGTTTTATTGGGTTTGGCTTAGCCCTGACTATTATTCCAGAAGTTGATTCTACTTCTAAAATTAATTCTGTTGAAGCTAAATCCTGTCCATTGATTTTAATATTATCCATCCTTATTATTTGTCCTGATTTAACATTATTAAGCTTAAACTTAAGCTTGATTATATCCCTATAATGATTATATGGATATAAATCAGTAGTTAATTCCAATTGATTGTGATTAATGTCTAATTGGCCAGCATTAGCTTTAGCCTGGATTAAATTAATATTATCAGGCAGATTAAACTCACAGCTTAATTTATAAATTGATTCATAATTTTTGCCAATCAAGCTAACTTCCATCTCTGTCTGGTCAGACATAACAATCATATCCTCTGTATCTAGCAATATTTTGAATTTTTCCTGTAAAGGGCTTTGATCTAAAATTATAATTATTTTATCAACATGGCTATCAGGTGATAGCCTTAGCATATCAGAAACTGAATTATCTGCACTAAGAGCAATATATTCATTGCTAATATCCTTGATATTAAACCAGCTTGCGCCATAGTCTAATTGCAGATTTTTTCCTGAAATCATTACTACATAAGCCCGGTTGATTTGAAAATTATTATTACTATTAACCTCATGTTTAGACCATTTTACTCCTTTGCATTGATTTAAGAAAATTTCAATGTCTTCAATGTTTAAAAGACGGTCATTATTAGGGTCAAAATAATAGATTTGCCCATCAGTGGCTGTCTTATTTGCTATTAATTTATTAGCGACAAACAAATCAAGCAAACAAATTTTATTATCGCCAGTTAAATCAAACAATCTTCTGTTAGTAGTGACACATAAATAATTTGTTATTTGATTGACTATATTGCCATGATCATCAATTAATTTAATGTCATACAGCTGCAAGCTGACAATATCAGGCAAAGCATAAAGATCCTTTGGCTTTATAATAAAGGTAAGAATCTTCTTGGATCCTGGCTTATAGCAATCCTTGGCCTGAATTTTAAAATTATATTCTTGCTTATTTACAATAGAAAATTCTAACGAGTTCGAATCATTAACCAAGTAAATATCAATTAATTCCAAACCCTTAGGAAGCACTAAGCGCCCCTGAATTTTGCTAATAGGCATATTAGATGATAGGTGGCCCTGTAGCTGATAAGTGCCAGTTTTAGGATCAATGCCCTTGGTTGGCAGGTCTGTATAAAAGTTAGCAGCCCTTAAATTAAGGGAAGTGGCGAATAGAAACAGAATGCATAGAGTTAACAAAGCTTTCATTTTAAAGCTCCTAAAATTATGAAACATAATGAATTGTCAAAAAACAAGATATTCCACTATAACATAGATAATTAAAAAAGTCAAGAAAAAAAACCCGTATTTATATACGGGTTTGGATAGAAATGAACAATTATTTTATAATCAATGGGTTGCTAATAATTTCCTCGCTTTCAGGAGTTTTAATTCTTAATTCATAAAAATACTGCCCTGAAGCTAAGTTTGTAGTATTAAATACTACATTATATTCTCCAGGCGCCTGTTCTTGACTTACCAATGTCTTTATTAAATTACCCATTAAATTATAAATAGCTAATTCAACATGTCCAAAATATCTAATTGTGTATTTTACAATGCTTTGGGAATTAGCAGGGTTTGGATAAACTATAATATCAGATATAATATCATAGTTTAATTCAGATTCTCGCACATTGCTTGGAACAAGCCCTATCTGATGTCCAGAATCTATCTTTGCATCAGGATTGAATATTAGATTGCCGGTAAATTCATTATTGAATTCAGCTGCAAAATATTGTCCGTCTTTAAATTCTGGATTAATCATATCTTGATTTGGCTCTACACTTTTTAAATTACTGCCAGCTATTATGATTGAACGGGCTTTTTTTGCAATAACATAATTATCTTTGCTTTCAACATCTTTTACTATATAATATCCAAGCTTTGCCTTTCTCAATATCATGATAATGTCAAAAACATTAATTATCCCATTATCATTCATATCAGCAGCCCAGAAATCTTCACCTTCCAGACTTATCATCCCGACAATATGCTTATCTGTTTTAAAAGCATCTTTAAAATCAACAATATAATCGTATTTAACATCACCTTTTTCCCGGCTTCTAAATACTTTAATCATCCATAGGTTTGATATCTCTACTTTAATAGGATTGGCTTTTGTATCAGATGCTACAGCATTCTTAATAACTAATATCAATTCATCGCCTGCGTGCAAGCTGCCTGGCTCAATTGAAAATATCATATTAGCAAGCAAACGCTCTCTATCATATGGAGCAAAGGCCTCTTCAAGGTTATTAAAATGCATAATAATAGTGTAGACATTATCTCTATCGCGATTATATATTGCAGTCCAATCCTTGCCTTGCGGAAGTTCAATATTCTCCAGCTTTAAATTTTTAGGCACTTGTAAATTAAACTGCAAGCCGGCTAAAGAATCCTCTGGATTGCGGAATCTAAGTTCCACATTAAGGTCTTTTTCTTTTTCTTCAATTCTGTCCTGTCCATTTAAAGATAGATAAATTTTGCTTTCAGGAATCGGGCCAAAATCAATAGCATATTCTGTGGAAGGATTGCTTCTAACCACTCTGTTATCTGAGTCTTTAATTACAATGCTATTAGCTTTAACTATAAAATGTCCATAAGTAGGCCATTGCTTAAAAATGAAAAATTCTTCTGCCATAAGCCAATCATCGCCTGCTTTAAAACGATTTTCATTAGAGCTTCCCGTATACTTTACTTTGTATACAAGATGTTTATCAGCTCTTTCAATTAATTCAACAAAGCTCCATTTTGTTTCATCTGTTTCAGAAAGATCTCCGCGCTTTGGAAATCTAGCTGTGTTCATAGAGCCAAGTATTCCATCTCCTGTAAGCTCAAGCGTGCATAAAAATGTCATTTCAATAAAATCAGGATTGTTTTTTACCCAAAAATCAAGCTGTGCCTGGTTTGGAGTAATGCTCCAATCAGGAGGCTGTGCTATATAAACTTGAGTCTGGGCAAAAACAGGGATAGCAATTAAGAAGGCTGTTAATAAAAACAATAATTTCTGGAATCTTTTCATGACATCTCCTTTGATTAGTAAAACATAATTAATTTTAAAATTGTCAATGTTCTTTTGATTTATTATATTAAAATAAAACAAAACAAAAGTCAAGGAAAAATAAAAAAACAAAACCAAGGGTATTATTTTTTGAAAAACCGCTGATTTTTGCCTATAACGAATTTAATAAATTGAGCGTGTCTTGAGCGCATTTTTGCCAGCTGAAATTCTTTATTCTTTCAAACCCAAGCTTAATTAATTCCTTTCTTTTTTTATTATTTTGAATAATTTCAGCTATTTTTTTTGCCATATCATATACATCATCCTGATCAAAGAACAAAGCTGCATTTTTAGCTATCTCAGGTATAGAAGATGTATTAGAAGCAGTTACGGGGGTTCCACAGGCCATTGCCTGCAATAATGGTATGCCAAAGCCTTCGTAATTGGAAGGGAATATAAAGGCAGAGGCAGCATTGAAAATATACGGCATATCGCCCTCTTCTACCCAGCCAGGCATAATTACACGATTAGATAATCCAAATTCACTAACCTGATATTTAATTTCATCATATCCAAAGCTGGCATCTCCAGCCAAGCAAAGCCTGTGATTAATTTCTGGATGCTTCTGCCTCATAATAGCATAGGCTTCAATTAATTTATCAGTATTTTTTTTCTTTCCCAAACGGCCTACATAGAAAATAAAAGGCTGTACAATACCGTATTTTTTTAAAACCGCATTAGTTTTAATTTCATTATCAATCTTGCGATACAAGCTGTTATTATACCCATTATATACAATCTTAATTTTGTCAGCTTTAACTTTGTAATTATTTAATAATTCTTTTTTTGAAAATTTAGAAATAGTGATAATCTGTTTTGCTTTTTTTAAAGCATACTGCGTTGACCATTGCAGATAATCCAGTTTACTGCCGCTATGCTTGCCTAATGTAAAAATCTTAATTAAAAAATTAAAAAATCTATTTTTAACACTATCCATAGGCACGATCATTTCCTCGCTATATAGCTTTTCTGTCTGTTTAAATCCAATATCATGAATAGTGACTACTGATTTTTTGGGATGTATAACAGGCAGAACATGAGCAGGAATAAATAGCAGATCAGGGCTATGAAACAGCATTTCCAATGACAAGCGCCCCTGGGTCCAGAGAAATTTAAAAGGCCAGTTTAGAACCTTGGCCTTAAAATTATTATGCCTGCTTTTAATAATCTGGCATCCATGATTATCAAATTTAATCTTCTCATCTTCAGAAATTTCATGCTTGTCGCAGGTTAAGTCTAATAGGCCAGCTTGCAAAGGCTGGTCTGTATAAAGAATGTATTCATTTTTGTCATCCAGCCTGGCTAACCCCCTGATAAGGTAGTAAGCATACCATTCAGTGCCGCTCTTATGGGGCTTATTAGCCCGGCTGGCGTCAATCCCTATAACCATATTATTTCATAGTAAATACGCTGCGCTTGTAAGAATCAAGGTTTTCCAATGAAATGCCTGTTCCCCTGGCTACGCACATAGCTGCGTCATCAGCAATAAATACAGGCACATCTGTTGTTCTGTGCAATAGCTGGTCTATATTTCTTAACAAAGAGCTTCCTCCGCTCATTACCATGCCCTTATCCACAATGTCTGAAGCTAATTCTGGCGGAGTCTCGCTTAAAACTTTCTTAACAGCATTAATAATAACTTCTAAGGAATTCTGCAAAGCTTCTGTAACATCGTCTGAATTAACAATAATGTTGCGCGGAAGCCCTGTAACTATATCCCTGCCCTTAGCATCCATAGTAAGCTTGTCTTCTAAATACAATGCGCTTCCAATATTAATCTTAATCTCTTCAGCTGTTCTCTCTCCAATAGCCAGATTATATTTGCGCCTGACATAGTCAATAATAGCTGAATCAAATTTGTTGCCCCCTACCCTTACTGAAGTTGAGGTTACAACGCCTCCCAAGGATATTACAGCCATTTCAGAAGTTCCGCCTCCAATATCAACAATCATATGTCCAGATGCTGAGCCAATAGGTATGTCAGCTCCTACGGCTGCGGCAATCGGCTCTTTAATAATATATGCGGCTCTGGCCCCTGCGGCAATAGTGGCATCAATTACTGCTCTTCTTTCTGTAGAAGTAATTCCGGCTGGAACAGCTACCATAACCTCTGGCCTGAATAATCTCATTCCTCCGAGAGCTTTGTTTATAAAATAACGGAGCATGGCCTCAGTAGTATGATAATCAGCAATTACGCCGTCTTTTAACGGCTTTATAGCAACGATATTATCAGGAGTCCTTCCAAGCATATCCTTGGCTTCATTTCCCACAGCCAAAATCTTCTTGTCAATCATGGATATAGCGACAACGCTGGGTTCATTAATAATAATACCGCGCTTAGGCAGGTAAACAAGGGTATAGGTTGTTCCTAAATCAATTCCAAGGCGCTTGATAAACATAGCTAAAGATTAATTACAAACCGTTTGTCGCTAATAAGATCAGTATCCCATTTTACCCTCCTATCGCTCATGAGATATGAGTAAAAGATAGCTGGATTATATAATTGTATTGGATTTTTAAAGCTTAAGTCAACCCCAAGATTGTTAACCCTGCTTCCAGGCTGTTTTTGTATTAATAATTCATATTTGCCCAATTGAACAAGCTCATTAATTCTTTCAGGCAGTTTGTATTCCAAATACAAGCTTGCCATAGCTCCTGGCTCAATAGAAATAAAGGCTCCAAAATATGTCTTGCCTAATTCCTCCCCTGTCTCTACTTTGTCATTCATAAATCCAGCTGCCTTGATTAATGTGCTGCCTTGCGGAACATAAACTCTGGTATATGTCCTATAGCGCGTGGTCTTCCAGCTAAACTGCCCGCTATTGGCATAATTAAGCAGGACACTGGCAATTAATCCGTCATCTGTCTGCTTTAAATCATAATTATAGCTTTTATTCATTACAGCATCAGTTTTTAAAGCTGCCATATTAGAATCAACAACCATTAAATAATCATAGTTTGTTGATACAACTTCGCCCATCCATTCTCTTTGGCTAAACAATTCATTAATATCAGGATAACGGCTGTAGACTAAGATATTTTTCTGATCCAAATTAACAATTAATCTATTAAGCAATTCAACCCAATTATCATTCAAGGAATCCATTAATTTAATCTGCAGCTGCTTGGTAATCTGTCCTATGATTGCTTTTCTGTCCCAGCGACTATATCCAAGACGGGCAAAATCCTTGCCAGTAGAATCCTGCAGCAAATCTACAAAATTCTGCTGCGTATATACCTGGCTTCCAATCCTTATAGGGCCTGTAAACTCCATTAAGTCTATTATAAAATCAGAGGTAATGCCTACAACAAAATCAAATTCATCAAGCTTGTCTGGATTGGGTAATAATGCATTTTCTTTTTCATAGAATGATGTAATATTTTTAACGCTTGTAGGCCAGTCTGGAGACCAGTTAGCGTCCCTTAAGTACCATTCATCAACATCTAAATATCTTTTAATAGGCTCTGGCGGATCAATCTTTAATTTTCCAATGCTAGGCATGTCTAAGTGATATACATCTTTTGTATCTAATCTTAAAAAATTTCCATTCTTAATTTCTGCTAATCCAATTGTCCCTATAAATCCTCCGGTTGGCCTTAATTCATCCTGATTTTGCAAAACAAATAAATAGCTTGCCTTTTGAGGATATCCTGCCATTATTGGCAATATTTTGCTAATAGGAACAGCCTGGTCAATAATTCTCTTAGTATAATCAATATTTTCTACAAGCTCAATTATATTAATATTATATTTTTCTAATAATTCTTTGTCCTTAACCTCTTCAAGCTTTTTTAATGTCTGCTCTAATCCAAAGCTAGCTTTTTGAAGAGCTTCCTGGCTATTGTATAAATCAGCCAATATCTTAGCTTTATGTTCTGAGCTTAATTCAGAGAATTTAGTATCTGGATTAAATAATAAAGGCAGATAGCTTTGCCCTGGTTCAACAATAGCTGAAGTAGCCTGGCTTAAATTCAAACCTGCTTCTAATAGACGTTCAGCGTCATTTAATTTAGGCCTGATTACTGGCAACCATCCAACAGGGCTGAACTTAAACCTTTTTAACCTTATTAAAGCAGTCTGCCAATTATCTTCTGCCTGTTTTGACAAATCAGTGGCTAATCTAAATTGGCCTTGCTTTAAAGCAAAGCTGGCCTGAACCAAATCTCTTCGTCCATCTAAAGTTGCATTATATGCTGTTTTAAAGCTAGGATAAAATGCTGCTAAGTTAAGAGCTAAAAATAAAATAACAGCTAGGATTATATATAATGCCAGCCTAATATTATGCCAGAATTTTTTATAACGCCGGTGTTTTAAAAAATTCAAATCATCTAAGATATTCTCGCCTGTTTGCTGCAAATAATTTGTAAGCAAGTTAGCTCTGCGTTTTTTAAACATAAAAATACAAAGTTTGTCAATAAAACCTTGAATATATAATATCAGTCTTTTAAGAAAATATCAAGATGGAAATAAACAATGATTTCAGCTCTAAGCAAGCTTAATCTTCATTCGCATATTGATGAATAATAGAATTAACCAAGGTTTGATAAGGCATTCCCTTGGACATAGCCTTTGATTTCATTTTTCGTAAATCCTTTTCAGACAACCTAATATTAATATTTTTTGTTTTATTTAAAAAGGTTTCAGCGTATTTTTTATATCTTGCCTTAGCTATATGCAGTTTAGCAATACTCTTAAACTCACCTTTATCAAAGGCTTTAATGATTTCTTTTTCTTTTTTGTCTAATTCAAAGTATTTCATACGTTTTTATTATTTTTTAATTATATACTTTTTAGTGGCTTGACGACTAGGAATTATAGTTTTAAAAAAAATTTTTTCTTCGTCCTCGATAAAGGGAATTAAATAAGCATAATCATTAATATTAACTACAAACATTTTTTGATCTGGATATTTTTTAATATTACTATGCTCAATTATATTTAAAATCTTGCCTTCCTCAATAGCTATTACAATATCCTCAAAACAAATATTTCGTTCATCTTTTAATTTTTTGTTTTTAATATTATTCCAATCAAAGTATTTCATATATAATTATTGTATGACAAATGGTATTGTTTGTCAATATTATTATGACATATTATTATAAATCCTTGAATATATAATATCAGTCTTTTAAGAAAATATCAAGATGAAAATAAGCGCGTCCAGATGGACGCGCTTATAGTTTAAAATATTTTAATTATCCATCTACTTGAACTAACCTAATAAAAGCTACCCAGCGTATAGTCTTTGCCGCTTCTCCTGTTACTTGTATTCTTAAAGCGTCATTAGTGTCGTCTGCGTCTATAGCGACTGACCAAGTTCCATCTTTTTGTTCATGAATAGTAGTTACTGTGCCTACTAAAGCTGTTATGCCTGCATTATTATCAATGCCAACAGCAAAACTGCCTGAATAAGTTTCATTATCAGCGTCTGTTCTTCTGCCTACAACAAGAATTTCTGCCACCCAGGACATGTCTGACGGAATTGTGGCGCGATAGCTGCTTCCATTAAGAAAAAGCTCTGTCTGTGTAGCATCAGTTGTTTGATTTCTAGCAACAAGCTGAATCGTTTGCGCATCGCCTGCGACGCTGAATTTTCCAGCCGCATGGGCTTGGCTTGCATAATGATAAGCTTTGCCATATTCTCCTCCAAGAATTGCCGCACTTGTTCCACTGTTTCCATCTTGACTAATTTCATTCCGTGTACCTCCGCCAATGAATGTTGTATTGTATCCAGAATAAATATAATTATAATATCCTGCCGCGATAGCGGAATAAGCAGCATTGGCTGAATTATTCATCCCTGCGCCAACAAAAGAATATGACCCTCCTGCATCATTATCATAACCTGCGACAATAGCGGCAGAAGAGCCTGATACATAATTGATCCTGCCTGATCCAATAAAACCATAATCACCTTGGTTGAAATTGTCTTTACCCCCGCATATTACTGAATAATCATCTTGGGCAATATAGGCTGCATTTGTTCTCTGCATCTGCAAATCCACGGCATACGCCCCCCTAGCATTGCCACCAACGGTTGTGCCGTCAGCTAACTGAGCCTGAATAGCTCCTGTGCCCTTAGGCTGTAAGGCAATATTAACATTTGAATCTGTAGGATGGGTAGCTAATAATTTAACTGTATCATAGGTAGCATCATAAGATTCAGTAAGATATGACAACCCTGCATCAGAATTACAAACTAATCCATTAGTAGTATCATAGATACAGTATTTAGTATCAGTAAGAGTGCCTTCTTTGAGATTAAGAGTATCATCTGTTTTTTGCAATAATGTTCCAGAAACAGCTAAATTGGTATTAGCAGAAATGTCTACTGTTGTTAAATATGTGCTAGAATCATATCCAACAACTCCTCCTGCTGTCATGTTGAGCAGATAAGTTCCTCCTGGCTCGTCTGCTGGGAGATAGAAATTAGCAGCAGATGTCATTGCGCTATGCGGATTTAATGCAGCAGAATAATCTGTCTCTCCCTGTTCTGAAAATAATGTTAACAATCCGTCTGCTCCATTAGCTCCTGATGTAATGTTTCCAAATGTTGTGGCAGTGGTTGTTGTCGCTCCTCTTCCTATTACAGTATCTAATGTATCTGCTTCTGCTGTTAAATATGTATTAGTGTCATAATCTATTATTCCGTCTGTTCCCATTTTGAGAAAACTCTCTGCTCCAGCTACACTTGCTGGGAGATAGATAATAATATCTGCTGATAAATTAGAGCTGTCTAATTGAACATAATTAGAATCTCCATCATATAATTTAATATATCCTCCTCCATCGCTTGTCCCGTCTAGACATGCGCCTTCGGCGCAGTCTCCCACTCCTGAGACATCTCCTGTGGCAGTACTGCAGACTTGCCACTCAAAATCTCCTGTAGTTGTTTCATAGGTTAAACATTCTTCGTCAGATGCCGTGTCTACTGCTTTTAGCATGGATTCTTCTACTTGTTCAGCTCCTATTACAGCAGTAATAGCTGTAGTTCCAGAACCTGATACATCTCCTGATAATGTGATGGTTTGATTAGCTGTAATAGGAGATGTTACTGTACAATTAGTATCTCCTGGAGAACAGGTTGGGGCTAATGTTTCTCCTGGCGTATATTCAGATGTAGGAGGGGCTGCTATTGCTATATAGATAAATGAAACAGACATTATTATAATGGCTGATATTAAAAACTTTGCGCTTGTTTTTAATACTTCAAAATTGAAAAATTGTTTTAGGTTTTTCATATTTTTGGGATTAATAATATTAGTTTATTGTTAAAATAAAAAACACTGCTAAGTGTTTTTAGGGATGTATAAAAATTTGGAGTGTTGTTTACTCTCTCTCTCTCTCTCTCTCTCTCGATTTTCTTGTTCTGGAATTTTGGCATAATACGGCTTTATCTATCTTATATTGATATTATACAGGAATATTTAAATCAGGGCAATAGCAGACTATTGCGCGACAAATTTTTTAATGCTATAATACAAAAATAAAATATTATTTAAATTAAACTTATGGCAAATTCTAAAAAAGAAGTTACAAACAATGAACTATACAAATTAATCAAGGGCATGGATTCTAAAATTACATCCAATACTAGTCTTATTAAATCCAACGCTGAATTAATCAAGGGTCTGGGTTCTAAAATTAAATTCAATACTGATTCTATTGATAATCTTGCAATATCAGTAAAAGAAGGTTTTGATTCTGTTGATAAACGATTTGATAAAATTGATCAGCATTTGAAAATGCATGACAACGATTTGGATGATATAAAATTACGTTTTACTGAAGTTGCCCATACGTTAGAAGTTAAGGAGATTGCATATAAAGTAAACGTATTAGAATTAAAGGTCAAAAAATTGGAAACCAGAAGATAACAGCTGTTTATTCTGATTATACAAAAAACTTTGCAATTTGCGAAGTTTTTTTATACGCTACTCATGCCTTAATGCTTCAACAGGATGCATTCTGGCTGCTTTTCTAGCAGGATATACTCCAAAGATTAAGCCAAAAGCTATGGAAAAGCTTAAAGATACAATATAGGCCTGAATAGGTATGGAGAAACTCCATTCCAAACCATAGCCTCTGGCTACAACAGCCATTAAATACGACAAGCTTATTCCTCCAATCACCCCTATAACACCTCCAAGCAGAGTAATTAATATTGATTCAATCAAAAACTCCCACATAATATTTTTGTAAGTAGCTCCAACAGCTTTTCTCAATCCTATTTCAGCTGTTCTTTCCGCAACAATCACGTACATAATATTCATAATGCCAACTCCGCCGACAACTAATGAAATAGCCACAATAGCAAGGAGCAAAATAGTTAGCGCTCCCATCATGGTATTAAGCATTTCAATTGACTCTGCCATTGTTACTACCCTGAAATCATCTCTGTTTGGATCAGTAATATCATGGTTTTGCCTAAGAATCCATCTGGCCTGTTCAGCAGTATCATCAGCAAGATCTAAATCTTTAAGCTTATGAACCATATAAATAATATGGTCAATGCCCATTACTTTTTTTTGCAATGTCCTCACAGGAACATATATATAATCGTCAAAATCCATATACATTATAGCTCCGCGCTCTTCCATAATGCCTATTACAATAAATTTTTCTTTCCTTATTTTTACAAACTTCCCGATTGGATCCTGATTGCCAAATAATTTTTCAGCCATTTTGTATCCTAATATAGCTACTTGAGCCAATGTCTTGTCTTCTACATCAGTAAACCATCGGCCTTGAGCCACTTCGCTTGCGTCAATATCAACATATCCGGCCGTAGTTCCTAAAATAAAGGCTTTTCTGGATTCATTGCGATAGGTAGCTAATTCCTGTCCCATTACTGCTCCGTATGCATCGCTAATATTAGAAATTTTGGATATATCATCCATGTCATCCAGAGTTAGGCTGGTAATCTGAATGCCTGTTGCCAGCCCTGTCATATTATCTGTCTCGCTGCCTGCTTCAGACTGCTTGTTGCTCGGAACTTTGATTTCAGTTTCAATAACATCAGTTCCAAAAGCCTCTACCTGGTCCATGAGCAAGCCCATCATGCCTTCGCCTGCTGAATATACGATAATTACAGTTGCCATGCCAATAACAATGCCAAGAACTGTCAACGCAGTCCTTGTTTTATTAACGCTCATTACGCGCAAAGAAGTTGTGATTGATTCAATAATAGACATAATTATTCATAGCGCAGCGCGCTCATAGGATCTAGCTTGCTGGCACGCTTTGCTGGATACAAGCCAAAAACCAACCCTATTGCCATTGATACGGAAATAGCAAGAAAAACAGCCAGCATTGGGACTATAAAGGGCCAGTCATATCCTAAATATTGCGCTAATATGGAAATTAACATAGAAACAATAATTCCGATAGCAATCCCGATAATTCCTCCGACTGCAGTAATAGCAGTAGATTCAACTAAAAACTGGCTCATGATTGCTGAAGTAGTTGCGCCAACGGCTTTGCGCAAGCCAATCTCTCTTGTCCGCTCTGCTACCCTTATAAGCATAATATTCATAATGCCTATGCCTCCTACAATTAAAGACAAGGCTGCCATGGCAGCTAAGAAAAAACTTAAGGCATTTGTTATGGTAGTCAGCATTTCAATGGCTTGATCAGAAGACCTTACAGTAAAATCATCGCTAGATCCGCTAGAATCTTTAATGCCATGATTAGCTCGAAGCGTGGCAATAATATCCTCTTTTGTCTGGTTAATATTAGCTTTGTCATCAACTTTGCTCCTGATCATATCAATATTATTAACTCCTAAGATTATTTTTTGCACAGTGCTCACAGGCGCAAAAATCATGTCATCATAATCCTGAAAACCGACAGTTCCGCGCTCTTTCATAATTCCAATTACTTCAAAAGCTCTTTTGTCAATCTTTACTTTCTGCCCTAACGCTGAATTATCTCCAAATAATTCTTGTTTCACAGTATGCCCTAAAACTACTACGCGCGCTATTCCTCTTTGCTCTGCCTGGGCAAAAAAACGGCCATTAATTACCTCGCCTCCTTCAACATCCATATAATTATATCCAACTCCGTTTACTGTAGTTGAATATTCATGAGAGCGCCAGCTTAAAGTAGCCTGTCCCCTGCTAAAGCCTACAGCAGCCAAGAGATGAGGCACATTTTTCTTTTTATTAATCTCATCAACATCATCATATGTTAATGTAGTGATATTAATTCCCATTAAGGTAACTGGAGGCCCGTCCTCTGCCTTGCCAGGCAACACTCCTATCATATCAGAGCCAAAAGCCTCAACTTGGGACAAAATCAAGCTTTGGGCTCCTGCGCCCATAGACATTATAATAATCACGGCAGCCACCCCTATAATAATGCCAAGCATTGTTAAAAAACTCCTTTTTTTGCTAGCCAAAAAGGTTTTTAAAGCGTCTTTTAATAAATGTATAATGTATTGCCTTGACATTTATGTATAAATATGATATGTTAATGATAATTAATTTTTGTACATTTTAAAAGGAATAAGTAATGTTTGCTATATCATTTTTTGGCATAGAAAAAATATTTGGAAAGCAGTATAAGGTATACTTGATAATGTTAGAAGGAATTAACTATTCTGCATGTTTTGAACTTGGCGCCAAGCCTATATTTAGGGATTGTTCCGTGATTAGTGAATTGCAAAAAGAAATAGAAAATAAAATCCAAGTTCCAAAAAAACATGTAGAAGTATATATGTATACAGCTGAATTAAATTGCGGGAAGACTATGGTTGTCAATACCCGCTCTGAAACTGCTGCTATGTCTGATAAATTGCGCGATGCGATTTGCGATTTGATTATTCTGCTTATTTAAAAATAATTAAAATTTTTAAACTAGAGCCTTTTATAAAGGCTCTTTTTTATTTCAAAGCCTCCCCGTCATGTGAAATGCGCCTGTGCTCTACAGCATAATCTTTAATAATATTGCCGTCTTTAAGCATAATAATCCTCTTAGCATGCTCTGAGGTATACGTCTCGTGCGTTACTAAAATAATTGTTTTGCCCTGAGTATTCAGCTCTTGGAGAATTTTCATAATCTGAGTGCCAGACTTGGAATCTAAATTGCCTGTAGGCTCGTCAGCAAAAATCAAAGCAGGCTGATTAACCAAAGCCCTGGCAATAGCTACTCTCTGCTTTTCGCCTCCAGAAATCTGGTTAGTATAATATTTTAAGCGGTGGCCTAGGCCAACGCTCTTTAATACCTCAATAGCCTGGTGGTCATAATCAATATCATGCCTTCCAGAATATAAGAGAGGAAGCTTAACATTATCCAATACCGTAGTCCTGGGCAATAAATTAAAAGATTGGAATACAAATCCAATTTTTTTGTTTCTTAACAAAGCTAATTTATTATCATCTAACTTATCCACATCCTGATCTTCAAAAAAATAACTTCCGCTAGTAATTCTGTCCAGCATTCCCATAATATGCATCAAGGTTGATTTGCCTGAGCCAGACGGTCCCATAATAGAAACAAATTCGCCTTGTTTAATTGTAAAAGACAAGCCGTGCAATACCTTGGTCACGACTTCGTCTGTTTTAAATTCTTTTTTTATATCCCTTAATTCAATTAGCATAATTATTTGCCATTGTTTTTAATATAAGTAACGACTTGGTCGCCGGCTTTAATGCCGCTTAACACTTCAACCATGCCTTCATCTCCTAAAATTCCTATTTCTACAGGCATTTCCTGCACAGATTTGCCAAAAAGCACTCTTACAACCTTATACCCGTCTTTTTCTAAAACAGCTCTGATAGGAATCATTAAAACATTTTCCTTTTCTTCAGTAATAATATCAGCGCTGGCTGTCATCCCTGATTTTATAACATAATCGTTTGGATCAAAATCTACATCTACTTTGTAATACACTACTCCCTGAATTTCTGTTTCAGCCGGCTCTATGAAAATTACAGTTCCTGGAAATACAATATCATCTCCATAAGCGTCTATGGTAACTGTGGCTAAATTGCCCAGCCTAAGCTTGGAAATATCAGTTTCTGATATATCAAGCTCTAAGATAAAGTTATGGTCAGCTAGCATTGTAACAACTTTTTCAGTTGGCGAAATCTGCTCGCCTACTTCAAATTCTATCTTGGTAACTATGCCGTCAATCGGAGCCTTGATTATATTCTGGTCTATTTGATTATTAATTAATTCTAGCTGGGCTTGAGCTTGATTGACCTGGGCTCTTTTTAACATAATATCTTCTGTTCTGGCCGGCGATTTAATATCTAAAAGCTTGGCCTCATATATTTTCCATGATTTTAATGTTGTATCCACTTTTGATTCTGCAATAGTAATATTTTGAGCATTAGTCACCTTTGCAGTAGCTAAAGCCTGCTCAGCAGATATAATTGCTTCAGAAAGCGCAGATTCTGCCTCTGCTACCTCTGTCTCATAGGAAAGCACGGCATCATCCAAATTTTGCTTAGCTGTCTGCAAACTAGAAATAGCTGTGGATACATTAGTAAGCTGGGTGCTGATTCCGGATTTAAATGTATCTAATTCTGATTGGGTTAAATAAATTGAAGTAGTAGAATTTTCCAAAGCAGAAAAGCAATAATTCAAGCTTTCAAAAGATTTGTTAACCGCTGCCATGGCAGAGCTGTAGCTAAGGCTAATATCCTTAGAACCAGCTTTTGTTAAGGATAAATCAGTTTTGGCTATGGATAATAGGTTCATTGCTGAGCTATATGTTGTATTAGTATTATTAAGAACTGATAAATTTCTCACGCTTAAATAATCATCAATATCATCATCATTCAAAATCCTGTAAATAGCGTCTAAGGCTGTTGTTGTTACTGCCAGCTTGTTATCTAGAGTAATTTCAAGAGTCTCGGTCTTGTTATCCACAGCTTTTTTATAAATCCTCTTAGTATTATCAAGATTTGTCTCTTCATATGTTGCGCCATCAGCAATGCTAGTTAAATCATGATAATTTTTCTCTGCCTGAGACAGGCTTTCTGCAGCAGTCTTCTTTGCTTTATCCAGCTCTTTAACAGCTGCCTCATATGCAGCATTGGATTGCGCTTTATTAGCTTCTTCAATACTAACTTCAGAACTGCTGGCGCCTGCTACAAGTTTATTAAAATTAGCTTGGGCAACATTTAGATTAGCTTGAGCTTCTCTTTGCTTGATTAATAAATCAGTTAAGTCTAATTTAACTAAAACCTGATTCTGAATTACTTCATCTCCTATTTTAGCTAAAATCTCATCCAGTCTTCCGCTGGACATAAAGTTTAAATTTAATTCATGGATAGGCTTGACTGTGCCTGTTTCTATTACTGTCTGGACTAATTTGCCGTGTACAGCTTCAACAGTCGTATATTCTAAATCAGGCCCTCTGCCAGCAATAGCCGTGATGACCCAAA
>JBDRKN010000033.1:0-35515 GCA_043813955.1 bacterium
ATTCTTTAGACGGAAGCAACACGACTTTAAAAAACTTGCTTAGAATTCATAGAGGCATGAGTCAAGAAAATAGATATAAAATGATTTGCCAAATTCTTAAAAATAATGGAATTCATACCCTGAAAAATTAACTTAAACCTAATTTTATGGTCTGGAATACTTAAAGGATCCTTGTCTGGATGCTTTAAACGAAAATGGCTACCTCGCTTTCTAAACTACGCGGTAGCCAATTTTCTCCAAGGCTTTAATAGCTGTTTTACCTGATACCAAAGGTAATTTTGGCATAAATTAAAAACTAATAGTATGAATGCTCAATTCCTTTAATTTATATGATTTTATTACTTCTTGATTTTCTTTTTCTTCTAAACAAAGACATATAACTTCTTTAATATTTTTTAAAGCATGATCTAATGTTTTTCCTTGAGAATAACATCCTTTAAAAAGAGGGCATTCAACAACATAAAAATTATCCTCATCTTTTTCAATAATAACAGGAAATTGTTTGTCCTTAATAGTAGTTGTAATAGATTTGTTCATATATTTTTATTATATTGACATTTTATAACAAAAATGAATAGTGGTCAATAGAAGCAAAAATCTATTTTTTAATCTTTTCAAACCAGACTAGCAAAGGAGAGGCTAAGAATATTGAGCTATATGTTCCTACAAAAGCGCCTGCAAACAATGCTAAGGCAAAATAGCGGATAGTATCGCCTCCAAGAATAATAATGCTTAATAAAACTAATAATGTAGTAATAGAGGTGTTAATAGAGCGAGTGATAGTCTGATTAATGCTGTAATTAACTGTACCCTCAAAATCAAGGTCGCTCTTAGGCAAATTTTCTCTTACGCGGTCAAATACCACAATAGTATCATTCACGCTATAGCCTAAAACCATTAATAACGCTGCGACAAAAGCAGTATTTACTTCTACTGCGAAAAACCTGCCTAAAATACTGAATAAACCGACTACAATAATTACATCATGAAACAAAGCAAATATGGCAGCCAAACCATACTTCCATGAAGCAACTGGCTTGGAAACTTTTCTAAATGCCCATGCTACGTACAATATAATGGCAACAAGGACTAAGATCATTGAATAAATTGCTTTTTTCTTTAACTCCTGGCCGATTGAAGGTCCAACAGCTTCAAATCGCAATTCATCTAATTGCGAAGAAGCAGGAACTGCTTCAATGTTTTCAATAATTACTTCGCCTTCTCCTTCTACGCTCAACTCTGGTTCTGCAGATTCTTTTGTCATTAAACCATTTAATCTATCCATGATAGCCTGATGAGTTTCTTCTGAAGTATCTTGAAAGCGCAAAATCATTCCATTATTATCAGTTGGCTGCGCAATAAAGCTCTTTAGCTCTAAATCAGCCAAGCTGTTCTTAACTTCTTCCATATCAAGCTGATTATCAGAACCAAATTGAACTTCTAAGAGGCTTCCTCCAGTAAAATCAATGCCCTGATTTAAGCCAAAACTAAAAAAACAGATTAAAGATAAAACAACCAAAATACTGGAAATAGCAAACCAAATTTTTCTTTTATAGATTATGTTTAACTTATACATATTATTTAACGCCAACCAGCCATTTATACTTTTCCAGCCAGCGTTCATTAATTAATTTTAAGAAATTCTTTGTAACAATAATTGCGGTAAACATGGAAACTAATACTCCTAGGAATAAGGTAACAGCAAAACCCTTTATAATACTAGTGGAGAAAAACATTAAAATTATAGTTGTAATAATGGTTGTAAAATTACCATCCCTAATAGATGTCCAGGCTCGTGCAAATCCTTCATCAATAGCTCTGCTCAAAGTCCTGCCAGAGCGCAGTTCCTCCTTAAAGCGCTCAAAAATCAAAACATTGGCATCTACAGCCATTCCGACAGATAATATAAATCCTGCTGCTCCAGCCAGTGTCATTGTCACAGGCCATAATTTAAATATAGCTAAAGTAATCAAACCATAAATTAACAAGCTGAATACTGACAGCAAGCCAAGCAGCCTGTAATAGAAAAGCATGAATAATGCTACCAATATTAAGCCAATAACGCCTGCTTTAAGGCTGTTTTCAACAGATATCTTGCCCAGACTGGCTCCAATAGTCTGCTGGTTAATGAGCTTGATTGGCACTGGCAGAGCGCCAGCATTTAATCTCTTAACCAAAGTCTTGGCTTCAGTAATGGAAAAATTTCCTGAAATCACGGCTCTGCCTCCAGAAATCTTTTCATTAACGTTTGGAACAGAAATAGGATATCCATCTAAGAAAATAGCTACTGGCTTGCCAATATTTCTTCCAGTAATATCTTCAAATAAATCAGACCCTTCTTTATCAAACTCCAGACTGACCTCTGGCATATTGTCATTTGGATTAAAGGCAACTGTAGCTCTTTTTAAATTTTTGCCAGTCAGTTCTGTATTTTTCCAATCATTCTGCAAACCAAGAATATCTTCAGGAGTTTTTATATCAATAAATATATGTGAAACATTGTATTCATTAATAGAGCGCTCAGCTTTTTTATATATTAAATGGTAGCCAAATTCAGTTTCAACTACATCTGAGATTGTTCCAATCTTTTGGCTAAACACAGCTTCTTCAAAAGGCTGAACCATTGCTCCTCTTCCAAACCAGCCTAAATCGCCTCCTGATTCATCTGCTCCTGGCTCAGTAGAATTCTTCTTTGCCAAATCAACAAAATTATCAGCAGTTGCCTGGGCTTTTAATTCATTAATCTTTACTAAAGCGTCTTTTTTGCTAGTATCTTTTTCACAGCCAGTAGAGCCGTCATAACAGATTAATATATGAGAGGCGTGTATTTCTTTAATGACTTGATTCTTTTCATCCAGCTTAGCCCTGACATCATGAGCTTTTAATATTTCAATGCCGTCCCTTGTCTGGCCCATTTCCTTGGCTGCATTAAGGCCTAATTCCTCTACCAGCTTATTAACCAAGAAAAAGATGTTAGGATGAGTTTCTATATTAATCCATCCCAAGCTGCCTCCATCATTTTTTGTAAAAGCGTCTTCGCTATACTCCTTGGCCACCTTGGCAAAATCCTGGCCTGAATCTAATTTAGACACAGCCTGATCAGCGTTTTTTCTTGCAGTTTCATTATCAGCTTCAATCTGTTTCTTTTCCTCTTCAGTAAGCTCTCTTTGAGGCTCATTATTCTCTTCTTTAAATTCTAATAATGGAGTTTCTCCAATCTGCTTAATAGCTTCTTTTACATCCTTAATTCCGGCTAATTCAACAATAATCCTGTAATCTCCGTCTGTTGTATGATTAACCTGCACCAATGGCTCGCTTACTCCAAAAAAGTTAACGCGCCGCTCTATAACATCACGGGCTCCGTCTACTGCTGAAGCTCTGTCAGTAGCAGGAAATCCAGACACATCTGCTTCATAAATAAGCTGAGTGCCTCCTAATAAGTCCAAACCTAGCCTAAATGGAACTTCTTTAACTATTGGCATATTAAGCTTTTCCGCAGCCTTATTATATGAACTGCTAAAATCAATAAAAAAGGCGTATATGCCAATTATTGTTATAAATAAAAACAGCCACCAGAGCTTGCCCCTGCCTCGAGGCTTGAAAATTCGTTTCAGTTTAGACATAAAATTTAATAAATATATTAAAAATATTAAAAGCCAGACTTTTAACACTTATATTCTATTATGAAATAATAAAAAAAGCAACACTCTATTTACCACAACACTTTTTATACTTCATAGGCGTACCATCTGGATTTTTCGCTCCGCACGGACAAGGATCATTTCTGCCAACCTTTTTCCCAGATTCGTCCTTAGCCTTTACCTTTGGCTGTGAAATCACGCTAGAGCTGGAACTATCCTGGTCTACTTTAAACCCAGCAAAGCCAGAGCTGTCACTAGACTCTTTAGCAGGAGCGCTATACTTCTGCGCCTGATTATGTATTCCAGGGGCCATAATCTCTTCCAAGCCCCCTATTTTAAAGATAGAATAGACAATTTGCTTTTGAATTAAGCCATTAAGCTCAGAATAAAGAAGATAGGCTTCTTTTTTATACTCAACCAATGGATCGCGCTGGCCATATCCTCGCAAGCCAATTCCTCGTCTCATATAATCCATGGTCTCTAAATGCTCTACCCATAAAGAATCAATAGATCTTAATAATATAGCTCTTTCAATTTGCTCCCAATCAATGCCAGCCTCCTTGCTAGCATCCTTCATCTGAGCATATTGATTTTCTGCTAAGCCTACCAAATGCTTAATAATCTTGGTTCTGGCTTTAACCTTGTCTAATTTATGATTTTCTCCTGATAGCTTGGATAAATCTTCCTGCAAATTCTCTTCTACCCTGAAAATAGTAGAAGCTGTTTGATAGATCTCTTTAATATCCCAGTCTTTAATATTGTCAGCTGCTGTATGAAAGCTTACAACCTGTTCAATTTCTGCCTCCACCATGTCCATAATTATACCTGACAAGACACTATCCTCTGGCTTTTCTAAAATCTTTAATCTTCGCTCATAAATAGCCTCTCTATGCTTGGAAATAACATCATCATACTCAACCAAGTGCTTGCGGATATCAAAGTTATTGCCCTCAACTTTTTTTTGAGCTGATTCAATAGATTTAGAAATAATTTTGTTATTAACAGGTGTGCCTGGCGGAAGCCTTAAGGCCTTCATCATATTCTTCATGCGGTCTCCGCCAAAAATGCGCATTAAATCATCTTCCATAGAAACATAGAACTGGGAAGATCCTGGATCGCCCTGGCGGCCAGAACGTCCGCGAAGCTGGTTATCAATGCGCCTTGCCTCATGCCTTTCTGTGCCAATCACGTGCAAACCTCCAAGCTTAACAACCTTTTCATGCTCTTCTTGATTAAACGGGTTGCCTCCTAAGACAATGTCTACGCCGCGTCCAGCCATGTTAGTAGCAATGGTTACTGATCCAGCCTTGCCTGCCTGGGCAATAAACTGAGCTTCTTTGTCATGCTGCTTAGCGTTTAATATATTGGCTTTAATCCCTTCGCGCTCAAGCAAATCTCCTAAAAATTCGTTTTTTTCAATAGAAATAGTGCCAACTAAAACAGGCTGTCCCTTGTCCTGAAGTTCTTTAATTCCTTTTACCACTGCCTCATATTTTTCTTTTTCTGTGGCATAAATAACATCATTAGCATCAATCCTTACAATTGGCTTATGAGTAGGGATAGAAATAGTTTCTAAGCCATAAATCTTGTAAAATTCCTCTGCTTCAGTCATGGCTGTGCCAGTCATGCCGGCCAGCTTCTCATACATCCTAAAGTAGTTTTGAAAAGTAATAGTAGCTAAAGTCTGGCTTTCCTGCCGGACCTTAACGCCTTCCTTGGCCTCAATAGCCTGATGCAGACCAGCGCTATATCTGCGTCCCTCCATCAAGCGTCCTGTAAATTCATCAACAATAATTACCTCGCCTTCTTTGACAACATAATCCCTGTCTCTCTTGAAAAGCACTTCTGCCTTAAGAGCCTGCTCAATATGATGGACTTCTTTAATTCCTCCTGTAACATAAATGTTTTCCATTCCAAGCCATTTTTCCATTTTTGAAATACCTGCTTCAGACAATGTGGAAGAGCGCAGCTTTTCATCAACATTATAATCTTCATTTTCCTTTAAGCGCTTTACTAATTCAGAAAACTGTGCATATTTATCAGTTGATTCCTGCACAGAACCGCTAATAATCAAAGGAGTCCTGGCTTCGTCAATTAAAATAGAGTCAACTTCGTCAACAATAGAATAATACAATGGCTTTTGCACGCGGGAATCATAATCAGGAGCCATGTTATCTCTTAAATAATCAAATCCAAATTCATTATTAGTTCCATATGTAATATCACAATTATATGCTTGTTTTCTTGGAATTTCCTTAAACTGCTGCAATCTTGCGTCAAATTGATTTTCATCCAAATGCTCTGGATCATAAATCAAAGCCTTGTTATGCACAATTACGCTGATAGTCATTCCTAAGGCATAATAGATAGGTGCCATCCATCCAGCTCCAATACGTGATAGATAGTCGTTAACAGTAATTAAATGGACTCCTCGGCCAGTCAAGGCATTCAAATACAAAGGCAGGGTAGCAACCAAAGTCTTGCCTTCGCCAGTTCTCATTTCAGTAATCTGGCCCTTATACAAAACCATGCCTCCTATGAGCTGAACATCATAATGGCGCTGCTCTAATTTGCGCTTGGCCATTTCTCTTACCACTGCAAAAACTTCTGGCAATATTTTTTCCAGAATTTTTTGCTCTTCTTCTATAGACAGCGTATTAATTAATTTTCCATCCTCTTCCCTGACGCCAAGCTCTTTTCTAAATTCAGAAGTCATTTGCTTTAATCCATCATCAGACATTGAAGAAAATTTCTCTTCTAAGCCATTAATCTGATCAACGATTTTTTGCAAAGATTTAATTGTTTTAACATTAGGATCGCCCAATATTTTAGTTAAAATACCCATAAAATAACAAAATTACAGATTTATCTGCTGGATTTATTATAGGTTAAAACTGTTAAAAAATCAAGTTTTTTACAAAAAAAGCAGTATAAAATACTGCTTATATTAACGATTTCTAATCATCTTATTTCTAATTTTTTCTTTTCTTGCTTTTCAATTTTTTTAATATCTTTTTTTACATCTTTTATATGTTTTTCCGCTGGCAAATTTTCCGGCAAAACTCCGCCAATATCCTTAACGGTTTGCCTCACCTTTCCTCCCACCATAAAATGCGTTTGAGACGCGCGATTCTCGCCCTCAATATTGTCTTTGTTTATTTTTTCGTCTGTTTGAGTAATGCGGAAAAGATTAGCGGCCAATTCGGTTGAACCCGACCTATCCAACAATTCGCCTTTTTTTATATTCTTCCGGCTCTCAATATCCGATAAAGACATTCCGTACAAGCCCCTGTATCCATAGTCGTTAAACATACCGAAATTACTTACTCCTGCCCGCTTGGCGGTACTAAAAAGTTTTTTATTGGAGTCAGACACTTCTTCCCTGATAAACAGCCTTTTTTCCACGTAGGGTAACTTTTCAAAAATTTCCTGTTTTCTTGTCTGAATCGCAAAATAGGTTTGCGCTAAAGCTATTTGCGGTTTGTTGGAATCCCCGTTTTGAGCTATTAAATAGCACGCAAACCTGTCTAGTTCGTAATCCACAATCAATCTTCGCGAATCTAAGCCAATTTCTACCATTTTGCTAGTCTTAACAAAATGGTTGTCAACGACTTGAGCGCTTTCTATACAGGCTCTGGCCGCTTTCCCAACAACTTCTTCAAAATTACGCCACTGCGTATAACCCAATAAAGACATGAGTTCGCGCGCCATCCAATATTCAACGCCATTCTCATCTATCTTTTTGATGTCCTCAAAATTTTTATGAGGACCTGAAATTGTTAATTCGTTGGTCATAATAATGATGAAAATAATTATTTTAGTTTTTTAATTAATTGGTTTTTCGTTAATGACTTCATTTGAATAATCGCAATCTTATTAAGTTTTTGCAATCGTTCTGATTGAAATAATCCTTGTCGAATAAATTCAGCATTAAAGCTTTCTAAGTTTGCTAAGCAAATTAATTGATAAACATCAGCATAATCTCGAATATTGCCTTTTTTGTTTTGATTTTGGTCTCGCCACTCTTTTGCCGTTATACCAAATAAGGCTACATTTAAAACGTCAGCTTCGCTTGAGTAAATAAATTCTACTTGATTTTTGGTAATTAAAATAGGTATAATATGTAATTTTATGGCATCTGTATGAATTTTGTAATTGACTTTTGTTAATATTCGTTTTGCATCCCAACCAAGCACTAAACGTTTGCTCTCTTCCTCTTTAAGTCTCTGAAATTCTTTTATGATATAAAGTTTGAATTCAGCTGAAATCCATGATGCAAACTCAAAAGCAATATCCTTATGAGCAAAAGTTCCACCTCCATACCGCCCTGCTTTTGAAATAATGCCAACAGCTCTTGTTGTTTTAATCCATTTTTGAGGTGTTAAAACAAAAGCGTTGCTTCCCGCCTCTGTTTTAAAGGTGTCGAATTCGACACGGTTAAAATTTGGATTATTCATTAGCTCCCATAAACCTAGGAATTCAACTGAAAAACGGGTTTTCATCCAATTCTGAATAACAAATCTCGGATCGTCAGAATTTTTATATTTTGCAATATCAGTAAGCGAGATAAAATATTCTTCTTTCTGAGAAAAAAAATTTATATTTATATCTTTGACAACTAATTTTTTTTTCATGTATATAATTAATAATGATTAATTATTTAAACATTATTATACAAATCTCCTAATAATTCCCTTGACCACGCCCTGAATAATTGGATCAGCTACATATATTGGATTCATAGAGCTATTAGCCGGTTGCAAACGGATGCAATCAGCTTCTCTGTAAAATTTCTTTAAAGTGGCATAGGCATTATTAAGCAAGGCTACAACAACATCGCCATCCACAGGGGAAGGATTGCGCTCTACTACAACATAATCTCCGTCTAAAATACCGTCCTCAATCATTGACTCTCCCTTGACCTGCAAAACATAACTGTTAAGATTATCAGTTACAAAATTAGCTGGCACAGCAATAGTCTCATTGTCCTGGATAGCCTCAATCGGCTCTCCTGCTGTAATCAATCCAGCTAAAGTTAATTCAACTGCCTGAACCCAGTTAGGCTTGATTTCTATTAGCTCAATAGAGCGAGCCTGGTTAAAGTCTGTTTTTAAAAAACCTTTTTCCTGCAAAGTTTTAATATGCTGGTGAATAGTAGCTGCGCTAGACAAGCTAAAATAATCAGCTATTTCCCTGTAGCTTGGCGCATAATCATGATCTTTAAAAAAATCAGTGATATAATCCAGGATTTGGCGCTGGCGTTTTGTTAATTTTTGATCTCCCATATTAGTTATCCACATGTTATATTAATATTATACACGAACAAAAACCGAAAGTCAAATTCATAACAAAACCTGTTTAAAAAACAGGCTTTTCTATCTTCTCTTAGCTATCTTTTTATCTTTATGCTTCTTAATCACTCTGGCCAAATGATCTTTAACCTTATCAACAGCTTTGTAAATATTCTTTTCTGTCTTCTCAACTCTTAGCAAGCTTCCAGGAACAGATAAATTAGCCTCTGCCCTGTAAATCTTGCCCTTGTTATGGCGATGCGTAATTAAATCTACTTCAAAATCGCATTGAATAACAGGAATATCTCCTAAAAATTTCTCAACCATGTCCATTTTTTCCTGTATATAATTTCTTAACTTTGGATCAAGCTCTAAATTAGTGGCTTTAAAATTAATTTTCATGTTATTAAATTAAACCATTCCTTAATTTTGCATGTCCAGCATCCTATTCTAGCGACATCTTTAAAAGTAACAAAGGCTACAAGGAGCATAAGAAGGATAAAGCCAATATTATGGATAGAGGCTTCAACCTCTTTCTTAACTGGCCTGCCTTTTATTTTCTCAATAATCAAAAATAACATTCTTCCTCCGTCTAAGGCAGGGATTGGCAAAAAATTAAGTATGGCAAGATTTAAAGACAAAATTGCGGTAAACTGCATTAAATACACAAAGCCCATATCCATCATTTGTCCTGTGAGCACAGCTATGCCTACTGGACCTGCAACCTCTCCTCCGGCACCCTGGCCAGCCAGCAATGAACTAATAATTCCAATTATGCCTATGATAATTGCCCATAGCATTAAAAAAGTAATTTTAATACCTTCATAAAGAGCAATATGCCAAGGATATTTGACCTTGCCTATTTCTGCAATAGCCACTCCAATACCTCCCTTATCAGTGCTTTCCATAAGTTCTGGAGTAATTTGTCTTGTTACTTCCTGTCCCCGGCTTGATAAGGCATAGGTCAATTCCTCTCCAGTATGCTTGTTAACATAATCTGCCAGCTCATCGTCATTAATAAATTCCTGGCCATCAATGCTCATAATAACGTCACCAATCTTAACATCTGCCAAAGCCGCAGGAGTGTCAGGAAAAACTCTGACAATCTGAATTTTTCTGTCGCTGATTTCAGCCTGGGGCTTGACTCCATCTAAAATCTGCGGAATGCCTATCATCATGCCAATGCTTATGATAACAGCTGCTAAAAGGACATTCATGCTCACGCCTGCTGAAAGTATAATTCCCCTTTGCCATATAGGCTTGCTCGCAAAACTATCCTTATCCTGCTTGTTTTCGCCATTCTCGCCCTTGATTTTTACAAATCCGCCTAAAGGAATCCAGTTTATTGAATAAATAGTAGAAACAGCGTCATTAACTTCTTTTTTTCCAATAACTGTGCTCCATTTGTTATTATTTTTTTTGTAAATGCCAAAAGCTCTTGGCGGAAAGCCAAAACCAAATTCATCGCACTTTGCTCCAAATTTTCTGGCAGTTACAAAATGGCCAAACTCATGGGCAAAGACTAAGATGCTTAATATTATTATGAAAATTATTATTGTTAAAAACATGTTAAATAGTCATTATATCTTTTTCTTTAACATCGCGGGTTTGCTTTAGCTTGTCATTCTGCTTGCCAACTTCCTCGTCTAATTCCTTTACAAACCTAAACTTGTCATCTTCAGCAATCTCTTTGTCAGAAAAAGCTTTTTCAATTTGACTTTTTATACTATCCCTTACCTGTCGCAAGTCAATCCTTGATTTTTCATATTTATCATTTAGATTTCTAACCAGCTCTTTGCGGTTTTCCTCAGTTAAAGGCGCAGCCTTTAACCTGATCTGATCGCCCTCATTAGTTACTGACAAGCTAAGATTGGCTTCAATAATGCCTTTTTCAATCTCCTTGACAATAGTTTTGTCCCAAGGAGCTATGATAATGCACTGCGCGTCAGCTATATTAACATTAGCCAAGGCATTGATTGGACTCTTGGTCCCATAGGCTTCAATCCTGACATTATCTAAAATAGAAGGATTAGCTCGTCCAGTCCTAATAGAAGCTATTTCTTTTTGAAAAAATTCATAAATGCGCTCAAATTCAGTTTCCTTAGATTGCACGTATTGGTTCATATATTTAATTTAAGGTTTTTGGCTTACTCCTAAGTAAACTATATTATCATCATCTGGGTCAACAAGCAAGCGCCAGCCCCGCCTTGCAGTAGGCAACTCTCTGCTTGTCCAATTAACTCCCTCGTCTATTGAGCTGTAGAAAGTAGTATTAGTAACATAGTATATTTTATTAACATTCTGATAGCTCATGCCTATGGCATTGATTATAGACCTCCTTTCTGGCAGGATCAGTTCAATATTTGTCCAGCCATCTCCATTGTTAACAGACTGCAGGAGGCCGTATTCAGTAGCTAAGAGCCACATGCCTGCCTGCTTTTTTGAAGCAATAATGTCTCGGACTTTCTTGCTGTTATTAAACTCTTTTAATGTTTGATTCAAATCAACCCAGCTTTGCCCATTATTCATTGAGCGAAAAATTCCTTTGTCAGTAGTAGCTACCATCATAATTCTGCTGTCATGAGGGCTGATTAAGACTTTCTTGACTGTTGCGCCAAAGTTATACAGAGTCTGCCATGACTGGCCAGAATTAGAACTCTTAATAATATCGCCGCGAGTATTGGCTATGAAAACATTTGACGGATCATAATAGTCAACAACCACGCTGGTAAAGATTACTCTTGGATCGTTATCAGAATAAATCTCTGACCAATTGCGGCTGCAATCTTCTGATTTAAAAACCTTGCTGTTGGAAACAACATAAATAACGCATTTGTTCTTTGCGTCAACAGCAATATCCCCTATAGGTATCTGGCCTAAGCCAATAGCCCGCCTCCAGCTGCCTGCTCCGCTATATGTGTAAAACAAGCCATTGCTTAATGAGCCATAGTAAATGGCCTGGCTGTCGCTCGGATCCATTACTAATGAAACAACGTTTAAATTAGCAATATTGCCTGGCTTTCCGCTGGTTGATGAAATTAGCACAGGCTGATGCCAGGAAGAGCCGCCTGTCGCAGTCTTGAACAAACCTCCGTTTACTCCATCGTTATCTGTGCCGCCTGTCAGACTTAATGAACAGCCTGCAGCAAGCATTGTTGTGATTAAAAAAAGAATAATGTATCGCATAGTTATATATTAATTATAATATGTTCTAAAGTTAATTTAGGATTAACATTTGCCGCTAAATACTGTTTAGCCTGTATCAGCTGTTTTTGAAGATAAAGCAATTTGTTCAAGCTCTGCTTATCTTTTTTTTCTTCTAATTCTTTAATTAAAGCCTGATGCTGGACTAAATCAGCTTGGTCATATTTGAGCATGAGCAAATCTCGCGTTATGTTCTGCCAGCTGTCCAGCACTGCGCTGGCATTGTCAACAGCTTTCTGGCCTTTTGCATTTCCAACAAGCTCATATAGGCCCTGCAAGCGATAGTTAATATCCTGCCCCATAGATTCAAGCAGCAAGCGCGCTGTCCGCAAATGCATGTCAAGCTTATCCTGGTCTTTTAAAAAATCAAGGGCTAAGCCTGGCCTGCCAGCCACAAACTGGGATAAATTTTTAGCTATGCTTCGCTTAACCTTATGCGTATGCACTAAATAATCATAAATCAATCCTGCCTGAATAGGCCTAAATTGCAATACCTGGCTTCTAGATACAACAGTTAAGGGCAAGTCTTCTGGATTATTGGCTAAAAGGAAAATGAGAACTTTTTGGTTTGGCTCTTCTAAAAGCTTTAACAAGGAATTGGCTGCGGAAATGCTCAGAGTTTCTGCTTCATGAATAATGCCTATTTTGTAATTATCTAAAAAAGAACTCATGGAAAGCTTTTTAATCATCTCCCTGATCTGTTCAATTGAAATATTTTTTTTGCCTTGCTCGCGATTGATAATATGGATGTCTGGCCAAATTTTAAGCTTAACCTGCTGGCAAGTTTGGCATTTCTTACACGGCTGGCCTTCATTATTCAATCTTTCACAAAGCAAAGACTGTATAAACCAAAATAAAGCTGTTTTTTTGCCAAGATTGCTCGGACCGGCAAAGATATAGCTGCCCGTAAGCGTCTGCCCCTGTTTATTTAATTTAATTAATCTTTGCAAAAAGCTAATAATTTTGTTATGCCCTAAAATAGGGATAGGGTTTTCCATATGACCATCTTAACACAATAATTGTAATAATAAAAGCCCTTAAAAGGGGCCTTTGATTATTAAATTTTCTTTATTCTATTTTATTTCTTTTGTTATATAATCTCTTATACCTCCTGATGCCCGGAATGCTTTCTCTGCTTTATTCTTAACCAAAGATTCTGCTGACAAATAATCTTCATCCCCTTTAGAAAACCATTCTTGATAATTTGAATCATACTCTGTCATACAAAATTTTGCCTTTATTTAAAATATCATTTATAAAAAAATCTCCTATTTTTTTCCTTTTCTTTACTTGCTCTTCTGTATAAACTAAAATGTCAATCGGCAATGAACGGGGAAAAATAGAAGAATCAATTTCCCTTGCTGTATTTCTTGTATTTTTAGTATTAGTAATAATAAATAGATCCAAATCGCTATCCTTGCTAGGATTTCCATACGCATAAGAGCCAAATAAAACAATCTTTTCTGGCTTAAATCCTTTAACTATTTTTTCTGTAATATTTTTTAAATTTTTATTAAATTCTTTCTGGCTCATATTGTTTACTAATTTTATTTTAAAAACCTTAAATTAGCTATGTTATAAACAAATAGTATTTTAGCAAATTATTCAACATAAAAATTTAAAATAAAACATAGGATAATTTTACTATCCAACTATTTTCCAATGCCCGCCCTTTGCAGGACCGATTCTTTTCAATAGTCCTTTTTGTTTTAATTGAGCAAGATTCCATTCAACACCCCTTATTGTAAGTCCTGTTTTTACAGAAAGTTCTTCTCGTGTTATTTTTGGATTTTCATTAATTAATCTCATAATTTTCCCCACAGTTTTCCCCACAGTTTTCCCCACAGTTTCACCTACCTTTTCTACCCCCTTCACATCCTTGGTCATTTCTAAATAAGATCTTGTTGGTTTAAAAACAATATAAAAATAGCTGCCTGTAAAATCTATCTTTGGAAAAGGAGCGTTTTCTTTCTTGCAATATTCTTTCATCCTTTCCATACCTGACCCGAGTTTTTCTCCAAAATGTATTCTGGAAAATAAAGCGGCAATAATTTTATTTCTCCTGAATACTGTTTTTCCTAAAATAAAATAGCTGGGCTTAATCCAAACATTTTCTATTTGAATTCTATCAGGAAAAAATTTCAAAATATTATTATGTCCATGTTCAAAATAATTTTTATGCATAACAGAGTTAATAACAGCTTCTCTGATTGCCTCAAAAGAATATTCGTAAATATTTTCCCTTTGTGGCTTTCCTGTAAATTTATAAGCGACTTTAGCGTATAATTTAACAAAATCCATTACTTTATCTACAATCTCAAACAAACTCCCGGTAATTTCTTTTCTGTCAATTATATCCACTCCCCCTTTATCCTTGAATAAGACTACTGTAAATACTGACCAAGAAATAAATTTTTGGGGTTCTTTGGCGAAAAACAAAACTCCTGCATTATTGAATAATAGTTTTTTTTCTTTTTTAACCACCCCAAGGTTTAATAATATTTTTTCCTTATTTAATGTTTTTAATAAATTGCCTAATTTTAAAAATTCATTTAATTTCTTTATGTCAAAATCTTGAGGAAACCTGAATTCTTTATTAATCTGCTCATCAAATCTTATTTTCCCTTCGCCAATCGCAAAATCCAATATTTCGTCTCTGGTCATTTTTTGCGAATTCGCTCCCTGCCTTAAATAAAATCCTAAAGAGCATTTGTAAGGTTTATCTGTTCCTTTTTTAACTTCAACAATTAGAATATTCTCAAACTTTTTAATTTTGACATTTATTGATGGGTCGCAATTCCTGGCAATATCCTGAATTTGCGATTTTAGCTTGTTTGTAATATTGGCGCCTTTTATTTTACCTTTGTCATCCACGCCTAAAAATATCCTGCCGCCTTCAGAATTGGCAAAAGCGACAATTTCTTTATCAAGACTGCCAATTCCCTCCTTAAATTCTATTTTCAACCACTCGCCCTGCTGTAAAATAAATTTTAATTCTTGTTTGTTCATTTTTTCCTTAATTTTAGTCGTATTTATATTAAGTATAGCTCAAAAGCTATTTTTTAAGCAAACCAAAAATATTCAATTTTCTTCTTTCTTTTTAAAAATAACTAACCTATTAACAACAAAACCTATTATTCCAAGAAATGTGCCAGAAATAATCTGAGCTAATATATATTGTAAATTAAATCTTTCTACCAAAGAGTGCATGATTAATATATTTGCTGTAATATTAAATACAAAAACAAGTGCATAAAGAAATGCCTGTTTTTTCATCCGTTCCTTGCTGTAATCTTTAAATACCCAGAATTTTCGCAATACAAAAGAAATAGTAAAGCTAAAGCTAAATGTTATAGCAGAAGCAAATAAATACCATAAGCCAAAGAATTCAACTAATGAGTATAATAAAATGAGCTCAATCCCTGAAGGAATCAACCCGCTGCTTGCATACTTAACCCAGATTTTAAATAATGATTTCATTATTTGAAAAACGATTAAGCAAGCTTAATCGTTTTGTTCAATAAATTAATTATTTCTAGACCAGTATTTGTTTTCACGCATAGTGTTAAACTTGTCATCCAAACTGCCTAAAAAATACTTTTTTCCATTTTGGCCAACATACCAGGCATATGCATCTTGTAATAATATTTTTCCTTTGTAATTATCAGCTATCTTAGAACTTAAATTAAGCTTTCCATCTCCATTAGGATTAAATCCTCCAATAACCTCCTCTTTGTCGCTATAGCCGTCATTATCGCTGTCAGCAGCAGCCATATCAGTGTTAATGGCCTGTTCTAAATCATCAGACAGACCGTCTCCGTCGCTGTCTAATGTATCAGGCTGGACATCAGCCAAAGCTATTCTGTTAATTTCCTTAGCATCCAGCTTAATAGCTATTTCTAAAATCAAATTAGTCACATTAGATTCAGCAGAATCTAACAATATCTTTATCTGATTTAACTCTTCTCCTAATTCGTCATTCTTTTCAACAATAGTTTGCAGATTCTCTGTCTTCTTAGCCAGCTCTGCCTGAACCTCGCCTAAGTTAGCGTCAGCCGCCTGCAAAGCCCTGTCCTTTTCTGTCATTGACTGTTTAATATTGTCTAAATCAGTCTTTTTCTGCGTAAGCTCTAAATTAATATTATTAACATCAGCTAATAGTTTGCTGTTGTCATTATATACCTTGACTATTATGAAAATAGCAAAAATAAAAAACAAGGTTATTACAGCATAAAAAACCCATCTCTGCTGTCTGCGAAACTTAACAGCTTTTCCAGTTTGATGTTCTTGGTCAGCAAGCTTAGACTCCAGCTCTTGAGCTGTTGTCCTTGCCACTTCTGGCTGGGCGCGCTGGCCGATTGGCTGTGTGATCATAGATATATTATATCATTAATTAATTTTATAGTTGATATTTTATTCAACTATACGCAATGTCATAAACTTAATATTATTTTAATCGACGCCTGTCTTGTTTCGTTGGAAGAAAATTTTCTCCAGTAATTACATTCTTACCTGTCTTTTCTTCTAAAGCAAATTGTGCGTCTTTCGAAATTTTGCCGCCTTTCTTAGCTGGAATTTTATTTTTTTCCAATCCTTTCGTTTCTCCAGTTTCGGCAATTCTTCTTGTAGAAAGTTCTGCTAGCGCGGTAAAAATCAATTCTTCCTCGATAATTCACTCCATTCTTGGTGAATGATATTTGTTAAAATCGCAAATTCTTTGCCTTCTTTTACATTATGTTCGCTCCAATAATCAGTCAATTTACTTCTTGTTTCTTGCCCCATCATTCTTTGCTGTATCCACTTTTTGTTTCTACCTTGTTTTAGCCAATATTTTCTTGAACGATTTAATGCTTTTTCAGGATCAGCCATCTCTTGCATTCTTTCGTAGCCAACTTTAGCAAGCCACAATTTAATTGGTTCGGCTTTTTTGCTTGGAACTGATTGAACCAAACGCAAAATTGTTTCTACATTAGCCGCATCAGTTTTATAAAATTTGCCATCGGCTGATTGCATTTTCAGTTGGTCACATTTTGTGACCAACTCACTTCCTTCTTTTTTTAAACGATTTTTAAGAGTCGTCCAATAACTTTTAGCTTTTTAAAAATCTCTTTGCTCTATTAAAACTGCAACTATATCAATCACCGAAAAATACCATGTTTCATTTTTTCCATCCCAATATCGACGAATTTTAAAATTTTCAAAAATCGCCAATGAGTTTTGCTTATTTTGTATGAATTCTTGGGCTGTTGTCCTTGCCACTTCTGGCTGAGCGCGCTTGCCAATTGGCTGTGTAATCATAGGTGTATTATATCATAAAAAAAAGATTGTCTCAATTAAGCCTTTGCTGTAAAGCGCTGTCTTCAGCACCATCAGTTGCTGTTCTAAACTTTAAATAATAATTTATTGCAGATTCCTTGTCCTCAAGATCTAGCGCGCTATTGGCTAAATTAATATATGTGCGAGGATATTGATCTCCAAATTTTTCAATAATCTTAGTATAATGGTCAATTGCTGTTTGATGCTCTTCTTTTTTCTCATATAGCTTGCCTAAGTTGTTATGGTATAGGAAAAAAATATCATCGCTTACTTTATCAGAATATTCTTCATATATCTCTATAGCCTTATCAATATTGCCTGCATATTCATATGCTCTGGCAAGCTCTACGCGATAGTCAAAATTATCAATTTCCTGTTTTACTTTTTCTGCATACTCCTCCACCTTATCAAAATATTGCTCAACTTTGTCAGTTTCCTGCCCAGTCTTATTTGCATAATATGCAATCATTATTTTTTCCGCAAAGCCAAGGTATAGCAATGCGACTATAATGACTAAAATTAAAATAAGCCACAAGGATTTTTTCATAAAATTCAATCTAATAATTAACTATACCTAATAATAGCAGAAAAATAACAAAAAGAAAACCCCGCTATTTTGGCAGGGTTTTCTTTACGGAAATTACACTGTCCGCGGCAGTTCTAAGATTACTAGACCTCTGTTAGTAAGTAAGAGAAGTAGAAATCTCGTCAGTAGTGTTAACACCGATATAAGGCACGTTGTCTGAGAACTCATTGTCATACCAGTAGAAATTGTTGGTAGATCCGGCACTTGGTGTGACGGCGCTATTGCCCAAAGTCATGGCAGCAATGATGTTTTCAATATTAACGCTGTTGACAAAGTTAGTAGTATTGATTTCTACAGTAAAGGTATCAGTACCGCTAATATCAATGTCATTGTAGGTGTTATATGGTATGAAGACTACAGCGCCAGTATGAGCAGCTGTAGAAGCATCCTGCCATGTAACATTACCCACGGCCACGATGTTGCCGTTCTGCTTCAAATAAGCAGTGCCACCATCGCGAGCTGTAGAAGCAACGTTGGTGGTCAAATCAACAGTGATCTTTTCCTTGTATAGGATAAAGTTATCAATGTCAACAGTCGCTGCTATAGCAATCTTATGAGAAGATTCCACCTGCAAAGCAGTAACAGCCGTAACAGCGGTAGCAAAATCAGCTTCAACTAACTGCCACATATCAGCAGTTGTAATTGAGACTGTATTAGCATTAGTGCCAACGCCACCTACTTCAGTAGTGAAGATATAAGAAGGGGTATTATCAGCAGGAGTAGCAGTAGTAGCTGCGCTTGAACGTATCCAGAATGAAACACCTGTATAGGCGGTCAGATCAACTGTAGCGGCTGTGAAGTCATAGTCAATTCCTCCAATAGCAGCGGTGCCGTCGTTTGTATTTCTCAAGAAACCATCGCCTTGCGCTTCAGTTGTAGTGACAGCGCTTATACCATCATTAGCACCTATGATAGCCCAAACACCTGCTAAACCAGTGGTGTAGAAGGTATCAGCGGTTGCATCACAATCATTTTGGTCGCCTTTGCGCATAGTAGCATCGCCTAAAGCGTCAGCCGTAACAGTGAATTCCATAACCTTTTCAGTAGTGCTCTGCGCGCCAGTCTTGGTAGCCATTTGATTGGCCACAGTCAACTTAGTGCCCTGTACATTCATTGGATTAACATCGGTCATGATTTCGGCAGCAGTATTAGCTGTGCCATAGACATTAACAGTATCATTGTCTTCTACAGTAGCGTCAGCGGCAGTTGTGCCGTTAACACCGCGGATAACTGTTAACAGAACAGTGGTTACAGCAGTCACAAACATCTGCTCAGTAGAAGCAGTAGTGCCGGTAGTGGTAATAATATCACCAACAGCGATCTTAGTATCTGCATCAGATGCAGCGCCAGAACCGTTATCAATAGTAATTGCGGTAGTAGCGGCGACAAAAGCAGCGCCAGCCACAGTAGCAGTACCTGCATCAACAGCAGTCAAACCGGCGACATCAGTAATGGTAATGGTTTGCTCATACAGCTTGGAACCGGAGTTTAAGCCGATAGCCTCCCAGTCAGAGCCCAAGGTTGGGATGAATTCAGGAGCATCAGCCGCATCAGCGCCAGCTGCTTTAGTTGCCATATCAGCTAAAAACTCGATAACGGCATATTTCTTGTTGCCGGCAATATCTGGGTTTGGCACCCACATAGCTAAACCAGAACAAGTTACAGTAGCGGCAGCCAAAGTACATTCTTTGGTTTCAGTAGTAGTGCCTGTAGCGTTAGTTGGATACTTGACATAAACCTTGGCGATATTATCGTCATAACCGCTTGCAATATTGCGGAAAGCCATCTTAGAGATATTAAAGTCTTCGCGAGTGGCAGTCAGCTTAACTTCGCTGAACTTAACGCCAGCAGTGCCGGCAATAGCGATGTCAGTTGCTGGAGTAGTGCCAGGAATATCCATGGCCAATGTGCCGTTGTTAATAACATACTGATAAGCGCTGGCTGTGGTAGAAGCATTAAAGCTGGTGCTGCCGGAAGCAACGGTGTTGATGTCAGCGGCAGGATCAGTGCCAGAAATAGTCTTGTTGCCACTATCATAGTAAGAGGTAATTGCGCCATCTTCCAAGCCCAATGTTAGATAAACAGCAGTTGCGCTTGGCAAACTAGTGTTTAAATTAGCCTTGACAGTCAAAGTCTTGGTTGAACCAGCTGGAATAGTCCAGTTTAAATCAGTGAAAGCAGCTTGACCGCTGGAATCCAGAGATTTGGAAGTACCAATCTTAGTATCGCCATCATATAGATTAACAGCTAAAATAGTGCTGGCTGCGCCGTTATCAGCGTGGCTGCCGCAAGCTAAAGCAGTAGCGCCAGTGTCTTCGCAAGAAGTGATAGTAATATCCTGAATCAATACATCATCAGCATTTCCAGCTGTGAATGTATAGCCAGCAAATGGCACATCTTGCTTGCCTCTGACCCAAGTCTGAGAAGCTGGGCTGGTAGCCGCAGCTACAGTCAAGCCGGCTGTGCGCATAGTCATGGTATAACCAGTCTGGTCAGCAGTTGGAACTACATTATAGCTTGTACTGGTAGATGCATAAGCGGTGTCAGTATTAACATCGCGGAATGACCAGTCAGTAATGTCTAATGTAGCATAAATGGTGTCGCCGTCTGAAGGAGTTGTAGTTGAATCAACCCTTAGCAAACACTCATAAGTTGTGCCGGCTGCCAAATCAAATTCATCAGTCCAAGTATGAGAAGTAGCGGCCGTGCCGGTTGAAGAAATCAAGCCAATGCCGTCGCAATAGAACTCAACGTTCTCAAAGTCAGTAGCAATGGTTCCGGAAGTAGCAAGATCAAAACCAAAGGCTTCAATGCGAGCAGCATTTAGAGCGGTAATGGAAAGACTCATCAAAGTGATGTCATTAGAATCAACTGCAATATCAGTAGCTGAAGGGCCAGATGAAACCATGGTGATATCACCGGCTTCTAACTGAATCTTAGTATATTCAGAAGCAGAGCTTGCATCATAACCAGTAATAACAGTGGTTACGCCAAAACCATAAGTTTCACCAATGATAATTAAATCAGAGTTGTTCTTTAGGTATAGGTAGGCATAATCGCTGACATTATCGCTGTAAACATCAGCCTTTAAGGTGTAAGTAATGGCTTCGCCCTTTAGAATTCTGTTTGGAGTATCCAAAACAAAATCAAAGTAACGTCCATTTTCTACAGAAGTAGCTAACTTCTCGCCACCGCGCCATAGAGTCATATTATTTAAAATATCACTCTGGCTGTTGTAAACAGACAATCTATTTAGATTGCTGTCTTCATAAGTAGTGGTGACAGTGAATTTAGCAACGATCTGCTCCTTCTCGCCAATCTTGCGGGTATAGGTAGCTGAACCTGCGCGAGTAACAGTAGCAGTGCCTAAATTAACATTAGCCACGCTCATAGTATTGCCCAATACTGGGAAAGCTCCGCTAACAGTAGCTCCATTAGTGGTAATATCAGCGGCTTCCAAAATACCTAAAGCATGGTTGTCAGTAGCAGAAGCAGCGATTTCAGCTACAATATCAATAGTCTTGGTAGTGCCAGCTGGAATAACATAATTCAAGTTGGTAAAGATAGACTTATTAGTAGTTGAATTAACAGTTTTGCCAGTTGAGCTCAAGCTGCTGCCGCCCTGATATAGATAAACCTTGCTAATATTGCTTGGAGTACCTATGCCAGAACGATAAGTGCTTAAGTTCTGAATGGTTACATCGCCGTCAGATGAAGCAGTTAGATTGAATTTAGTCATAACAACGCCCATGGCGCCGTCAGGCAAAACTACGCTGGCTGGGGTGTCAGCTGCTAAGGCAACGGTCAAACCGCTTCCGCCTGTTCCGGGTGCGCTTGGAGTGAAAGCTCCGCCTGCAACAGTAGTCAAATCTGCTTCAGCGCCGGTAATAGCAGTACCGCCGGCAGTGACTGCATCGTCAACAGTAACAATAGCGTCAAAACTGTAGTTATTATTCAAGAACACAGCTTCGCTATCAAATTTTCTGTAATTAGTTCCATCATAGTAGTAAATATCCATGGTGCCTGTGGTGTTAACCACCGTACCGATTGGATAGCTTCCTACAGTTAATGGAGATCCTACAGTATAATTGCCAAAGAATGAGTCAGGAACGTCAATTACGCTCTGAGCCCAGTTAGCGCCCCACAAAGCAATAGCGTTTTCTTCGCTAACGATTGAGCGCAGGGCAGCGCCTGGTTCCACGGCATATACCATAACAGTAGTAGGTGTAGTAATCAGCTTAACGCCCGCACGAGCAGTAACATTACCGCCCCTGGTATAGGTGTCTAATTCAGACATTGTAACGGTTTTAACGCCGCTCCAATCGCCATACCAAGTAAAGTAAGTCTTCTCGTTAGGGAAAGGATAAATTACACCATCATTGTAGTAAAACACAGTGGATGAAGATGAAATCTTTAACAAGTCGCCATTAGTTGCAGCAGAAGCTGGAGCAACAATACCAACCATTGCAAAGATAGTCATGACCATCACACTAGTTGTTAATACTTTTCTTAATCTATTCATATTCTTATAGTCCTTTCTTAAATTGTTTTCAATCCTTTGGATTGATTTTTTTAATCAGATTTTTGTAAATCAATCGGAATCCCGTTTCTCCACATTCTCTGTACACATAACATGGGATATGCACCCCGCGTTTATCCATACAGATAAATGCGGAGAAAAGCTTAATTGATTTACAAAGCTTTTCTTGATTGCAAAATCTTTCCTTTGAATTGTTAACAACTTTTTTTAGTTTATTTTTTAAGTAACCAATCTCTTTTATTACTTGAAAGGATTTTAAGTAATAAGTTTTATAAGACTGATTATTAGCAGAATTCTATGTTTTAACATAGCCGACCTTTTCTTATTCTGCTGCCTGTCAGCTTAATTGCCAACAAGTCTGCTCTGCTAAGGCAGAGATGAAGAATGACTTAAATCATGCTTCAACCCAGCCCTAGCCAACAAGCTTTAATTTTGCCAAAATTTTGTAAATCCAGTTAATTAAACGCAATCCTGGATTTGACTGCCAGCGCTCCAAAGCCTTGGTATTTAAGCTCACAACGCTGTTTAAGCCAATATCAGCGTGATTAGAACAGATTGCAATGAAATACAATGGTTTTCCATTTTCATCTGCTCGGACTAACTGATTTTGGCTATTAGTCATAATATGACTGGCCAAGCTGTTTTTCTGCTCCAAAATCCTTACATTTTGAAAATATTTCTTTAATTCTGATTCAAATTCCTGTTTTGTAAATTCTTTTACATGGTATGGATTTTCTTCATTAAATACTGATTTATTTGGAGTTGATATAACAGCTGTGCCAGCAACTCTGGCTAATGCTTGTAAAAAGTCTGTATAATTTTGTAAATGTTCTATTGTCTCAAATGAAACAGCTATGTCTATTGATTTATCCTGCACTTTCTCAAGCTTTTCAGCTGAATCAATTATATATTCTATTCTGTCATGCGGATAATTTTTTTTTGCTAAATCAATAGCTTCTTGGCTAATGTCTATTGCTAAAACCTTTTCAGCCCCAGCATCAGCTAATAATTTTGAGCCATATCCTGATCCGCATGCTATGTCCAGTACTTTCTTGCCTCGGACTAATTGGGAAGCTAATAAATACCTGGCTAAGTGTTCATTGTAAATTAAATTTTGCTTAGCATGGTCATTAACAACCAGGCGCTCATCAAATGTGCTCATATTACTCAACAATTTCCTCAGCTGCTTCCTCTTCAGCTGTATTAATTATTCCATCTGCCTGGTCAAGCTTTTCAACAGCCTGCTCATAATCCTCTTGATCAATCAATTCCCCTGCCTGCTTTAGTATTTTTTCCACATCCTGCTCTGGAAAAGAAATATCTATGCGCTCATCATCTTTATTAGCTCCAGCGCTAAAAAACTGAACTTCATCAGGATTTAATTCTGGTTTTGGTTCAGTTATCTTTGCCAGGCGCTCTTTTGCCTGGTTAATTTCATTTTTAAAATCATCTTTTAATTTAGCTGTCCCCTTTATATCTTTTGCGTCAATCTGATTTAATTCTCTAGCCCTTTCTGTCGCAAATTTAACATTTAACTTGGTCTTAGACATGTCAGAAAAAGTAACAGACATATGTGTTTTTTCACCCAAGCGCTTGGCAATATACAAAGAATCGCCAGGCTCTGCATTGCCTGAAGTCCATCCAGCTAATCCAGCGCTGGCTAAAAAGACAAAAATAATAACAGCTACTACGGTTGGCTGGAACACATGTCCCATTACTAAATTAAACTTAGAAGTCCAATTTAAGCCTTCCTCTTCTTGGCCGTTAAACACTTGCTGGAACAGCACATTGCGCTGATCTGCTTTCCAATCAGCTGTTGGGCTGATTGTCATTTTTTTTAATTGTGATAATAATTCTTTATCTGTCATATTATTTGTTTATAATCTCCTTTAATGCCTCTAAAGCTCTGAAAATTGTTACCCGGACATTAGATTTGCTCTTATTTAAAACCTCTGCTATTTCTGCTATGGATAACTGGTTAATATATCTCATTACAATAATTCCTCTGTATTCGCTCTTAAGCTTATTTAATTTATCCTTAATTAACTCAAAATCTATTTTTATCTCTGCCTGGCTCGCGACTTCCTGCTTTTTATCTTCCACATCTTCCATATCATCAATGCTTGCTTCAGCTTTGTTCTGCCTGTAATAATCAATTACTGAATTGCGGGCTATTTTGTAGAGAAAGCTTTTTAAGCTTTTGTAATCATTAGAATCTTTAAGCTTGCCGTCTCGGACATATGTCCAGCATCGGACAAACACCTGCGAAGTTAAATCTTTTGCTTCTTCCTGATTGCCTATTTTGAAAAAAATAAATCTGTAAATCTGGTCAACATATGAATCATAGGCTGCCATAAATGCCTGCTTGTCCTTATACTTCTTTAATCTCAGGAATAAGTTTTTGTCGCTCATTAAAAATGAGCTTTTATTATATTCTGGCATTTGAGCAGTCGCTTAAATATACGTAAAACTTGGCCAAGTGTTACAGTTGCAGCAATATTCTTTATTTTTCCCTTTGTTTAATAAAAAAAGACCAGCTGGCCATATTTGAATTTATGTGTCTAATTTAGCATAATCTTTTAAAAAAGTCAATAAAATATGAGAAAATAGAATAATTAAGAAAAATACATAAAAAAATCATTTTTTTATTAATATTTAAAATTAAACATATTATTCGGTTTTTGTTCGCATTTTATGCCTTGATTTTTAAAAAATCATTGCTATAATACAAATATACAAAAAAACATAAAATTATGAATTAATTAGGACTTTAGTCCACAGTACTGTGGACTTATCTCAGATTAATTCAAAATATCAAAAATGAATTAATTAGGACTTTAGTCCACAGTACTGTGGACTTAAGTGGGTAAAAAATCAAGAATTTGACCTCAAAATGAATTAATTAGGACTTTAGTCCACAGTACTGTGGACTTATCTCATGAATAAATCAAAAAAATAGCAATATGCCAGGTCAAAAACAGGCTTCTGAAAGAGGCCGTCCATACAAGGAAAAGGAGGCAGAAAAAAGCCAGATTATCCTGGCTAAGGATATTTTAGAGCCAATTTGGGTATCTGTGTCAGAAGCTGCCAAATTAGGCGGTATTCAGCAAAAAACTATTAGGCGTGCTATTGATGCTGGGGAAATAAAGTTTAAAATCATTAATAACCGATATTCAATTGATATTGGCTCTGTAATTAAATTTCTTAATACAAGAACCAAGCTTAAAAACAAATTTAGCCAATCTGGCTTAGGCCAGTATGTGGATAAGTGGAAATAGGGATTTTAAAAAATTTTTGGTATAATAGACTTAGGAATAAATCCTAAGTTTTTATTTATGCAATATAATAAATCAAAATCAGGATTTACAATGATCGAACTTCTTGTCGTCATAGTTATTATTGGAATTTTGGCAACTTTTGCAGGAGTTATGGTTCAAAGCGCCAGAGGAAAAGCAAGAGATTCTAAAAGAATTAGCGATATTAGAAATATGCGCGCTGCTTTGGAGATGTACAAAAATGATGAAGGCAATTATCCAACAGATGGCGAAATGAATACTCCAGGGGACGCGCTAACAAGCCCAAGCGGAATTACTTATATATATAAAATACCAAGCAATCCTACTCAAGCTGACGGTATTTGTACAGGCGCTCAATATACTTACAACCAGGATGAGAGCGGTGTCTCGTATCATATAAACTACTGCCTTGGCGATAAGGTTGCGAGCCTGCCGTCTGGCAACTGCATAGCCACGCCAGGAGGCATGTGCGATGTTTGTGTTCCAAGCTGCGGAGGCTGCGGCACTGATGGCTGCGGGGGATCATGTCCTGATACTTGTGAGCCAACAGAGAGCTGCTATAATGGAGTTTGCGGAAATTGCGAAAATAATAATGACTGTGGACTTTGCAAAAAATGCGTTAGCAATAATTGTATTAATCAAGGTAGCAGTGAAGACCTAAAAGAAGAATGCGATACAATAAATTGTAATACTGGTAATTGTAATGGTTCAGGCGCTTGCGGATATTATACATCAGGGAAACATAATTGCAGTAACTGTAAAGAATGTAATGGAAGCGGGCAATGTATTGATTGCTCTGTATGCTGTAAAAGCAATAATGAATGCGGTAATACTTTATCAACTGATGCAGTTTATTGGCTGCCATTGGATGGTCAGGATATTAAATGTCAAATAGGATGCGTTGATATTTTTTGGATTAATGAATGCAAAAATTGTCTTGGTGACCAAGAATGGGAAATAATTAACCAATATTCAACAGAAGTTGATTACTGCGGTACTGCCGGAAATTGGCGGATATCAAATTGCGAAAAATGCACTGATTAATATATCTAATTATAACAAATCCAAACTTTATACAACAGCAAAAACCCCGGAGTATCCGGGGTTTTTGCTTATGGATCCTTACTTTTTCCTAAAACTAAAGTACTGCGTCCTTAGCTGCCTTTCCTAAGCGGAACTTGACAACAGTCTTGGCAGGGATCTTGATTGATTCGCCAGTTGCAGGATTGCGTCCCATTCTAGCCTTGCGATTGACTTTAACTAGCTTGCCAAAGCCGGGAAGCACAAATTCACCATTGTTCTTGACCTCTTTGTAGGCCAAAGCTGCTAATTCATCAAAAAAGTTTCCTGAATCTTTCTTGCTCATGCTAGTAGCAGATGCCATAGCATCTAGCATCTGAGACTTAGTCATTTTCTTTGCCATAATTTTTATTTAAATTATTAATTATTAAAGGCAATGATTGCCGTTTATTTATATATACATTATACAGCAAAATATTAAAAAATACAATGATTATATGGGTTTTAAAAGTTATTATTATTTTTCTTTAATATTAGCCATTATTTACTACTTGTTGAACAGCATTGCGATAGCTGCAATAATCGCAATCAGCGCTTGCTTGAGGAATAGTATCAGATATTAAGCATTTATGAGCGTTATTAATCGTCTGCTCTACCCAGCTGTCATCGCCTTTATGCGGGATTAAAGTAATATCAAATTCTAATTTTGCATCAAATGCCTGTTTGTCAGTTATTCCATTGCAATATACAAAATAGCCAATATTTGAAACAGGAAAATCATTATGCCTTAATAGCCATTGATATATCTCCATCTGGCGCTTGTAGCCATCCTGCCATTCTTGATCAAGCGCTGTAATTTTCTCATTCTTGCTTGTTGCTTTGTAGTCAACTACAACCAGCTCTGCTTTGTCATCAAACCAAATATCATCAACTGCTCCAAAGATTATTAAATTAGTCGGCTTGTGAAGATATTGGATTCCTACAAAATTCTCTCTCCAAGTATTAATAGATTCATGCTGAAAAGGCACTGCCTTGACTCCATAGGCTTTCATTAAAGGGTGTTCTGTGCCCTTGGCTCTGTGTACATCAAATTCTTTCTTTAAAAGCGTATCTACAGCTGAATTAAGATTAAAAGGAAAGCCTGGAGGCCTTCCTACGCCTAAACGCCTGTCAACATAGAAGCATCTGGGACAGTCTAAAAACAGCTCTATCTTAGTTCGGCTAAGCTTAAAAGGCTCTTTTGAATTTGGGTCAAACAGATTTCTTGTCCGTTTTGGATTATAGTATTGGGACATAAAAAGAATTATACCCTAAAAATCAAATAAATTCAACTGGGCAAATAAAAACAGGGCTATTCCCTGCTTTTATTTGCATACTATTATTCTTGAATTAACATTAATTCAGTTTCAAAAATCAATGTTGCATTTGGTGGAATAAGGGCTCCTGATCCTTTTTCTCCATAAGCTAGATCTGAAGGAATAGTTAATTTTCTCTTTTCTCCAACCTTCATATCAAGCAATCCTTTGTCCCAGCCTTGGATAACCTGGCTTTCTCCGATTGTAAAAGAGAATGGCTCTCCTCTGTCCAGGCTTGAATCAAACTTGGTTCCATCCAGCAATGTTCCAGTATAGTGCACTGAAATAGTATCGCCAGACTTGGTTGTTCTGTCTCCCTCGCCTTCCTGCAAAACCTCAATTTTTAATTCGCTGACCTCCTGATTGTTTGTCTCCATTTGTTCTTCATTAGTTTCTTCTTCATTTACCTCTTCTTCTGCCTGATCTTTATTAGCAGAAAAGGCAAAATAGGCAATAATAATGATAATTATTACTGCAATAGCAATAATTCCAAATTTATTATTACCAGGGCTTGTTGATTCTGAACCAGATGGCTCAGGATTAACATTGTCTTGTTCATTAGTCATAATTTTAAATTATGTCTTAGTAAATACATCTTATACAATAATATTATTAATGTCAAAAAAAAGCGCACTCTTGAGTGCGCTTATTCATTTTATTTTAATTTTACAGCTTATATCGCTGACTGTTTCTTCATTCATGGTTTGTGAAATTCCAAATAAATTGCTATTAACTTTTGGCAATGCTGTTTTCATTGCCTTTAATAATATTGGAGTGCTGCCAAAACCATTAGACCATGAGCCATATAGCTTAAGATTTACTTCTTTATCACAATCTGGCCATATAATATCAATCACTTCTTTTATTAAGTAATGAGTATTCCTTAATAATTCTTTGTCATGGATTTTCTTTGTCCATCCACGTAATTCAATATCACATGCTGAAAAATCATCTTTTTTAAGCCTATATTTCACATAATACAGATAGGCCCATTGGGATTCTAAAACTTCTCTTATAATCTTCCTCTTTTTGTCTTTAGCTGAATCGCTAAGTATATAAGATATTTCTGGATAAATAATCTCAAAAAGGCTGTCTGCCTTTTCTTGATTTTTCTCCAATGTTTCTTCTATAAAGTTTAAAAAATCATTTTTAAAACTTTCTGGCAATTCTGCATTGCTAACATTGGCTATAAAAAAGAAAACTGCTAACATAATCATGAATTTTTTCATCATGAACTCCTATAAAATTTTAAAAAACTAATTATTGTAATATATCATATTCTATAGATTATGTCAAGGGCTCTTTGGCGTTTTGTCGTTACCCTATTTAGCTAAATCTAATATTAAAAACCGCCCATGACTGAGCGGTTTATACGAAAATTTAAAATTCAGGCAGTCCTTTAGTAAATTTTAGCTTAAATAATTCATCATCATCTGATTTAATAAAATGACGTTGCGGCATATCTTTTAAATCTGGCAATTTAACCATATAGGGGCCAACTACTAATTTATTTTTCTTGACTAAAATAAAAATAAAATAAATTGGCTTTTTACCCTTATTATCCAACAAATCATTAGTATATCCATCAGTATCAAATTCAAAGTCATGGCTCTCATTTGGCTTGATGACAAAATCTTCAATTTCCATTTTACCAAATGGATCAGGATTCTCACCAACAGTTTTAACAGTAGTTCGAGGCAAAGTGCCTCCTTTGCACTGCCAAAAAACTTTTAAAGTATCAAACACTAAATCCTTATTACCAGTGTTTTTTATTTCAAACCAGACTAAATATTGCCTGCAACTAATGCCATGGGGCATTGGACTGCTGTAAAATCCGCTAGCAGCTAATCCATGCGCTTTAATAGTCTGACTATATGCCATAGTCAAACTAAGAACAAAAAATAAAAAAGAGCAAAAAAATGTTTTCATGATATTTCTCCTTTGTGAAAAACAACAAACCTTTTATCTTATATAAGCATAGATATATATTTTTGTAAAGATAAGAATGAATAAAGATTAATAAAAAAACACCATCTTAAAATTATTTTTAAGTATGGTGTTTTTCAGATAAGAATAAAAGATCTTAAGATTATTTATTCTATATTCCATAACGCAATATTAACCTTCAATGCAAAGTGGAAATTTCTTCCATCTGTTAATTCGCCCTTAGTATATCCCCAGCCACCTTCCAATAAAAGACGGGCGGGTATTGTTTTTTCTCTAGGATTCAACCACCCCCATCCAGTTGACCATGATAATAACGCGAGCCCTGAATAAGTATTCTCCTGATAAATTGTTCGCTCTGCTCCTTCATCCATTGTGAGCCAAGTTTCTCGTCCCTGTTTTAAAGTTAAACGACTTATACCAGCTTGCAGCTTTAGAGAAAAATCTTTCCAGATATTATACTCTATTCCTGTAAAGAAGAAAAAGAAAGGATCTAGCCACAGAAGAGCTAATTCACAGCCGCTATCCTCTCCTACATTACGACAGGACTTATTAGGATCTTCCCAATAATAACTGTAAGTATCTATGACTTCTCTATATTCTTCATCATAGAGGGAACAATAATAGAAGCCAACAGTAAAACAAAAATCAGATAGCTTGTACCCTAGAGCAGTATTAAAGATAAGGCTGGATTCAAGGTCATTGTTAGTCCCAGAAAATTTATGGGTACCCTTATATCCAAGACGGGCAACTATTTCCCTGTTAAATATTTCTGGATTATAGGGATAGCAATAACCTACATAAGCAGGACCTATTTCAAAAAAAAGACCATTAAATATATCCTGATCACTGCCAGTATTGGCGTAAATTAATACTGGGAAAAACAAAATTAACATTAACCAATTTATTACTGCTTTCATTGCTCTATCTCCTTTATTGATGAATAAAAAGAACTTAATTAATAATTATAGATTAACTCTAAAAAAAGTCAAGATGCGCCTTTGCAGGGTTAATGTTGCCTTTATAAACAAAAAAAACACCATCTTAAAATTATTTTTAAGTATGGTGTTTTAAATTTTTAAAATCCGATTCTATAGCCAAGGCCAATGCCTATATAACATCCAAAACCCTTGGTCAAATTTCCATTGGTCCAACCCAATCCGCCGATTAATATAAAAGCGAGATCAGTTACTTTAGTTAAGTAGGTATAATCAGCGGCTATACTCAATGTCCAAATATCATCATTATAAATTATTGATATTGATTCTGCATCCGGAGGGTCTTTACAAGGAGAATAGCAAATTCTTTGTCGCGCCTGGATTAAACTAATATAACTGGTCTCTCCCTTAAGTTTAAGATAAAAATCAGAAAAAATTTCATAGCCTAAACTAAAAGAATAAGTAGGGTGGGTTATGTATGATATAAGGACATCTTCGCCTCCTTTTCTTTGAGAACCAAGTCGTCTATCATGATAGAAATATTTATCTTTGTCAAAAGGTGAGAAACCATTGTCAAGTATATTAGAAATATTTAGCTCAAATACTCCAATAAACTTATGAAACCTATAGCCGACATAAATTTCCAAGAAAGGATCCAGATATTGTTTTCCTTCACTTTTGCCAAAGTGGACAATGGTTTCTTCGCCGTTCCGTAAAATAAATTTTCTAGTTGATAGCTCTTCAGGCAATTTGGGGGTCTGATGCAAAGAAAGGGCAAGAGGAGCCCAAATAGGAATAAAACCTATTATTAAATCATTCTTAAATTGCTCGGCTTCAGGCTTCAAAGGAGTCGCTAATTCCTTATCTTGAGCTATAAGTTGAATACAACTCAATATTAGAAAGTACGAATAAATGATAAAATATATCAATTTCATGACTTCACCTCTTGCTATATTAGTAATATTGTAAATGAACTTTTGCCTCTAGTTTAACAAGAATTGCAAAAAAGTCAATATACTGCAAAGTTTAGAACTTACATCTACGCACGGGATGAGGGAATCGAACCCCCGGCTCAACTTTTGGAAAGTCGTGTGTTGCCACTACACTAATCCCGCAAAAGCCCCTGAACTGGGGCTAACTTTATTTAGTCTCTTTATGAACAGTATGCTTTTTACAATGCTTGCAATGTTTTTTTAATTCAATCCTCTCTTTATGCAGTTTTTTATTCTTTCTGGAAAAATAATTTACAGTCTTGCATTCTGTGCATTCTAACTTGATCATGTTGTCTTGGGACATAAAATTTGTTTATTTTTTACTTTAGTGGGCCGGGCAGGATTCGAACCTGCGTAGTCGTAAGACGCGAGATTTACAGTCTCGTACATTTGACCGCTCTGTCACCGACCCATATATTAAAAATTAGTGGTTTACCACTACGACTATATAATATAAGGTTTTAGGCTAAAAGTCAATATTAGGAATTTAACTAATCTTTGGGTTATATTGGCGATATTTTACTCCAGCTAGATCAAATAATTGCCTGGCAGCAACAGACATGTCTGAATCATGATATTTGTCACTATCATAGATTACTTCTTTAATGCCTGTTTGAATAATCGTTTTAGCGCATTCATTGCAAGGAAACAGCGTGCAATACAATTTACAGTCTTTGGTAATATTGTTTGCATTATAAATAGCATTTTCTTCAGCATGGCAGACATAGGCATATTTAGTATTAACCCAGCTGCCTTGATGATCCCACGGATCCCATGGCAAGGCATTATTATCAATGCCTCTTGGCCAGCCATTATATCCTAATCCAACAGCAACATTATCTTGGTTAACAACTACTGCGCCATTTTGAGTATTAGGATCTTTAGAGCGCTGCGCTATGACATAGGCCATGCGCATAAAGCACTCATCCCAGGAAATATAATCTTGTCTTGGTCCTTGCATAAATTTTAATTTAAATATTGATATTTTAAACTTAACATATTTATTTTCTTTTGCAAAATAAAAACCTGCCTATTTATTTTAGGCAGGATTTTAAAAATTTACTGTATTATTATTTCCTTACGGCTATCAGATGGATTTAATGTATCGCATTTGCAAAGCCATCTAAAAAAAATAAATGAGGCAAGGAATAAAGCAGCGATAGCTAGTGGATAAAAAATAATAAATATCCATTTTTCATATTGGAAAAAGCTTGCTGCAAAAACTCCTGCAAAAATGCCAAGCGAAAGGAAGGCAAGATAAATTTTGCCTGCATTAGGCTTGATTAAAGCCCCCACAGTCATTGGAACTATAAAACTAATTGACGGAGCTCCTATTGCTAAAAGAAAAGCAGATAATGCTGATAAAAATACGAAAAGAGCCTTTATTGAAAAACTTTGGTTCATAATCTTGCTCCAAATAAACTTAAAAATAGTTATTAAAAAGAACTACTTTAAAATAAACATATTTTTTTAAATGTGTCAATTTGATTTGCCATTATGCCTTAAATAAGCTATTATTTAAAGAGAAAAATAAATTTATGCTTGCATTTGTCAATTATTTGCTAGATCTGTTTGGACAACTGGGATATGGCGGAATTATTGCCTTAATGACAATAGAAAGCTCGTTTATTCCATTTCCTTCAGAGCTTGTTATTCCTCCAGCAGGATATTTGGCCAGCCAGGGCCAATTTAATTTAACTCTGGTTATTCTATCAGGAACTCTTGGAAGCCTGCTAGGCGCTTTAGCTAATTATTATCTGGCAAAATTATTAGGACGAACCGTAATTTATGCTTTTGCCAAAACTAAGTTTGCCAAGTGGATGTTAATCAAGCCGTCAAAAATAGAACGAGCAGAAAAATACTTTCTCAAATACGGCAATATTTCTACTTTTATAGGGCGTCTAGTTCCGGGTGTCAGGCAGCTGATCTCAATTCCAGCCGGCCTGGCTAAAATGAAGCTGCGCAATTTTATTATCTACACAGTCTTGGGCGCTCTGATCTGGAATACTGTTCTGGCTGTTCTTGGATATTGGATGGGGTCTAATAAGGGAATGCTTAATCAGCTTGAATATTTATCTTTAATCGGCTTTGGCTTATTTATTTTATTGCTGATTTACATTATAATTAACCATAGACGTAAACATTAAGTTATGCATCAGATCAAAACCAAGATCAGGAATTTTAAGCTGATTTATTTTTTAGTTTTCTTTATATCCATAGCTGACGCTCTGGCCGGATATATTCAGTCTTCCTACCTTAATGAATACGTTTCTTTAAGCAACATTGGCTTAATCATAGCTGCTGCTTCTTTAATAGTTTTAATTATTACACTATTCTACCACCAGCTGGTTATTAAGATTTCTAATTACAGGATAACTATTGTTTTATTCATATTATCTATTATTTCCTGCTACCTATTATATACAGGCCAATCCCCAACTATTATATTAACTGCTTTTATAATCCGCTATGTCTGTTTTATGTTCTTGGCTACCAGCATGGATATCTTTTTAGAAAATATCTCAGATAATGCGCATACTGGGGCAATTAGAACAAAATTTTTAACCATTATCAATATTGCCTGGCTGGCTTCTCCAATAATAATGAGCAAAATTGTTGGTGTTGAAAATAATTATCATACTATTTATCTGGTTGGAGCTGTAATTTTGACTATTATTTTATTTGTCATATTAGCTAACAAGCGCTATTTAAAACATTCTGTCAATTACAAAAAACATGATATTAAAAAAGCTTTTAGCTTAATGTGGAAAAGAAAAAATATTCTTGCTGTATTCCGCTCCAGCGTGCTATTAAACTTTTTCTATTTTGTGGTCAGCATATATATTCCAATATATCTGCATCAGCAAATAGGATTGTCATGGCAGGTTTTAGGAATTATGTTTACAATAATGCTGCTTCCGTTTGTATTATTTCAAATTCCAGCAGGTATTCTTGCTGACAAATATATTGGGGAAAAAGAAATGTTAATCTCTGGCCATTTTATAATGGCTCTGTCCATGGGCTTGATTTTCGCAACTACGACAAGCAATGTAATTATCTGGGGCAGCTTGCTGTTTTTAAGCAGGATAGGCGCTGCCTTAGCCGAGGCAATGCAGGAAACATATTTTTACAAGCAGGTAAGCATAAGGGATGTTGACCTTATAAGCTTATTCAGAAGGTCAAGATCATTAGGCTGGCTTACAGCAGCCATTGTCTCATTTGTGGCTCTCAAATTCTTAGCCATGCCATATCTTTTTGCAATCATTGGAATTATATTATTCATCAACTGTCTGAGCCTGGGAAAGTTAGTTGATACAAAATAGAAAAAATAAAAAAACAGAATTCATATCTGTTTTGTTTGACATTTTTTTAGATTATAGTATTATATAATT
>JBDRKN010000034.1:0-36913 GCA_043813955.1 bacterium
ATTTTATAATTTACAATTACAGATGAAAAACCAAGGATAGGTTATTTTAAACAATAGAATTATTTTATTATCTTGCGGAAGTTATTCCGCAAGTTTTTTGTTTTTTATAATAAATTGTGCTAAAATATAATTAATAAATTAGTTTATGGGAAATTTTTTTCTCGAATTATTTAGTTTGTCTCCTTGGCAGGCAGTTTATCGCATCATGTTTTGGTATTTTGGGTTTTTGCCACTTGGTGTTTTGTTTATTGGAGGGGCTGTATTGATATGGCGCAAATATCGTAGAATTAAATGGTATAACAAACAAAAATTTATATTATTAGCAATTGACATTCCTGAGAATAATATCCAGTCATGCAGGGCTGTAGAAAATCTATTTACATATTTAGCAGGTGCTGATAAAAATATTAACTTAATAGAAAAATGGTGGGAAGGCATCTACCAGCTGGCTTTTAGCATGGAGATTGTTGGCATTGACGGATATATTCAGTTTTTAATAAGAACACCGGCTCATTTTAAAAATTTAGTAGAAACAGCTATTTATGCAAATTATCCAGACGCTGAAATAACTGAAGTTGAAGATTATACCAGAGACGCGCCAACAAGATTTCCTAACGAAGAATATGATTGCTGGGGGGGCGAGTTCATACTTGCTCAAAATCACATGCTGCCAATCAAGCTTTACCGTGAGTTTGAACATCAGTTTGGGCCTCTTGACACTACTTATCGCGATCCAATGGCAAGCTTAATGGATCTTTTAAGCAGCTTGCAAAAAGGCGAACAGCTTTGGTGGCAAATTATTGTTATTCCAACAGGTTTTGAATGGATGAAAGAAGGCCATGCTCAGATTGATAAAATTGCCGGTATTAAGTCTACTGTTAAAGAGAGTATGGCAATAAAGGCTCTTGGCGCTGCAGGAAAGGTAGCTGGTGATCTTGGATATATTGTGGCTGCCGGCCTGGATCCGAGTCGAGAGCCGGGTGAATTTAAACCAGATGACAAGCAAGAGGTTGCAGAATTTAATATGTTGAGGCTGACGCCAGACAAGAAAAAGAAAATTGAAGGAATTCAGGAAAAAATTTCTAAAATGGGCTTTGAGATTAAGATTAGAATGGTTTATTTGGCTAAGAAAGACGTTATTAACAAGCCAAAAGCAGTTAATGGTTTTGTCGGGTTTATAAAGCAATTTACTGCCAATGATTTGAATGGATTTAAGCCAGATATGGATGTGACAGCCACTTCTGCCGCATATTTCATGGCGCAGAAGAGAATGGACATTAGGAAGAATAGGATAGTTAATAATTACAAGAATCGAGATGAATGGGCAGGCAGACGCCCGTTTATAATGAACTCAGAAGAGCTTGCTACCTTATGGCATTTTCCTGTTGATACTGTGGTTAAGGCGCCTTTGGTTCAAAGAGCTGCTGCCAAGAGAATGGAAGCTCCAATGAGCCTTCCGACTGGAGAACAGCAGGTTGACATGGCTGCTCCAGAACCTATTTTTGAAGAAGGATATGAGATAAAAGATGAACAATCAGCTCAGCCAGCTGGCCAGGGAGCATTTGAGCCAGTAGGAGAAAACGGAGATGACACTCCGCCTGAGAATTTACCTTTTGTATAATATGTTTAACCCTGATATAACAATTTTTGCTGAAACAACTTTTAGAAATCAATTTAAGAAGTTTGGCATAAAGACTGACGACCGCCGCCGCCATATGTATATTATTGGCAAAACAGGCAGCGGAAAGTCAACAACTATGGAAAATATGGCCATAGAGGATATTAGAGCTGGCAGAGGAGTGGCTGTAGTTGATCCTCATGGAGAATTTGCGGAAAAAATGATCAAGTATATTCCTGATGATCGTGTTGATGATGTAGTGTATTTTAATCCAGCTGATTCTGAATATCCAATTTCTTTTAATATAGTAGAAGAGGTTAATCCTCAATACCGCCACTTGGTAGCTTCTGGATTAGTAGGCGTTTTTCAAAAATTATGGGCTGATTCCTGGGGACCAAGATTAGAATATATTTTGAGAAATACTATTTTAGCTATATTGGATTATCCTGGATCTACCTTGCTGTCTGTTACGCGCATGCTTTCAGACAAGGATTTTAGAAAAAAAATTGTGGAAAATATACAGGATCCAGTAGTCAAGTCATTCTGGGTTAAGGAGTTTGCATCTTATGCTGACAAATTTGCTTCAGAAGCTGTTGCTCCAATACAGAATAAGGTTGGACAGTTTTTGTCCAGTTCCTTGATCCGCAATATTGTCGGCCAGATTGAGTCCTCTATTGATATCCGCAAAATCATGGATGAAAAAAAGATTTTTATAATAAACCTTAGCAAAGGAAGAATTGGGGAAGATAATTCGCAATTATTAGGAGCTATGCTGATTACCAAAATTCAGCTGGCAGCTATGAGCAGGGTAGATATGCCTGAGTCAGAGCGCGATGATTTTTATCTTTATGTTGATGAGTTTCAGAACTTTGCTACTGAAAGTTTTGCTAATATTCTGTCTGAAGCCAGAAAGTACCGCCTTAATTTAATAATGGGTCATCAATATATTGAACAGCTTGATGAAAATGTCAGGGCTGCTGTATTTGGAAATGTAGGTACATTGATTGTTTACAGAATAGGCGCTACTGATGCTGAAGAATTAGTTAAGGAATTTGTCCCAGTATTTGAAGAAGAAGATCTTGTTAATATACCAAAGTTTAATTTCTGCCTTAAGCTAATGATTGACGGCATTGCTTCTAAACCATTTTCTGCACGAGGACTCCTGCCTTTAAGCAATGATGAAATAACAGGCAATGAGAAAATGGTGATTAATGCTTCAAGGGCTAAGTATGCCGGTGGAAGGAAAGAAATAGAAGCTAGTATTATTAAATGGCATGAAGATGAAGTAGAGAAAGCTGGCCAAAAAGCCGTTAGAAAAGCAGCTGTGAAAGAAGAGAGAATAGAAATCAAATCAGGCTATGAGGCAGAATGCGCTGGATGCGGGGATAAAACTACTGTTCCTTTCAAGCCTGACGGAGTCAGACCGGTTTTTTGCAAACAGTGCTTGGCTAAGAATAAAGAAGACAGGGATAGGTCTATTAATATGCGCAAACATGAAAAGCAGGCCGAGCTGTCCAAACTAGAGCAAGAAGAAAATGTTGAGCCAGAAGAGCCTGGGATAAGCCTGTCTGATTTAAATAAAAAAAAGCCTGTTAATTTTAGAGGCAATTAATTATGACTTATAGCAAATTCAGCTTAGATTATTTTTTCCAGCAGGATAATAGCTGGATAAGCCAGCTCACAGTTAATGGTTATCCATTAGCTGCTTTAATTTGGAATTTATTTTTATTTTTAATCCCATGGCTTTTGTGCAATAGTTTGTTCAAGTATTGGAAGAAAACTAAGTTTAAAAAATGGCATAATAAAATTATAGCTATTGCCATAGCTTTTGTCTGGCTGCTGTTTTTGCCAAACACAGCTTATGTGATTACTGAAATTAGGCATATAGCAGGCGCTTGTCCGATTGCGTCATTTCATAATGTCTGCTTAGACAGCGCCTGGATGATAATCTTTTTATTCACCTATGGCATTTTGGGCTGGATCGCATTTGTTTATTTAATAAAACAAATGCATTCTTTAATTGCTAAGATATGGAATAATCGCATAGCTTTTATTTATTTAATCATTATTATTCCAATAACAGCTTTAGGAGTTTTATTAGGATTATTAGATAGATGGAACAGCTGGGAGCTTCTTACTACGCCATTGCCTTTGTTTAAAACATTGCTCCTTTATATTACTGATCCTGTATATTTTTTAAATTGGTTGATTTTTTCAGGATTTTTATATATCCTGTATTGGATAGGGCAGGCTGTTTTTAAGGATATAAAAAAAATCAGCAAGCCCTTTGAATAGACTTGCTTATGCCTTTTTTCGAAACAAACAGATGCGGTGTATTTTTTATTAAGTATTTTACTTTTACTATTTTGTGCTGGGCAGCTATTATTTATTTTTTAGTAACACTATAATAAAAAGAGCTGTTTGCTTGCAGCTATTTTTATTTAACATCTAAAATTTTTCTGCTAAGAGTTTTAATGCACTTTGTGCAAATAGTCATTTTCTTGCCATAAATCCTCTTAGTCTGAAGATTAATATGCTGGCGCTTCAGGGTTTTAATATTAGAGTGCGACCTCTTAGCTCCCTTGGTTGCGCCACGACCGCATAAATCGCATTTTTTGATCATAGTAATTTTTTAATAGTATACATAATTTAGCAGATTTTATGTCTAGTGTCAAGATTAGCTTTTAACCCCTATTTTATTATGTTATACTAAATTTTAGTTATGTATATAATGATTTTCGCAATTTTAGCTCTGATTATGTCAGCTGTGGTGCATGAATATTCCCACGGCTGGATGGCTTTTAAGCTGGGAGATACTACTGCCAAGGATATGGGCCGGCTAACTTTAAACCCTATTAAGCATTTGGATTTATTTGGCTCAATTATTCTTCCTACATTATTAGTATTATCAAGCTCTACTTTTTTCATAGCCTGGGCAAAGCCTGTTCCATTTAATCCTTACAGATTATCTGATCTTAAATTCGGGCCTTTAAAAGTAGCTTTAGCAGGGCCTTTTTCTAATTTTGTCATGGCTGTCATTTTTGGATTATTAGCCAGGGGGTTAGCTATTCCTGCGCATACTAAGGTAGAGCTTACGGTTAATTTTTTATCTGGCCAGCATGATTTATTATTATCAATGATGGGTGGTAATTTTGTTTATACCATTTTTGTAATGTTTGTGATTGTTGTTTTTGTTAATCTGGCCTTGATGATTTTCAATTTAGTGCCAATACCTCCTTTAGACGGTTCTAAGATTATATACACTTTTCTTCCTAATAATCTAAAGGAATGGTTTTACCGCGTAGAGAGGTATAGCTTGTTTATTCTAATCCTCCTTATAGTACTAGGCTTCTTTAGCTTTATAATCCCCCTGATTTTAGGCATTTTTGGTTTGATTGTTGGGATTTAATATAATATTTTATAATTTATAGTATTATTTTGCTATTATCTAGATTTTGTGATATTATTTTTATAGAGAGACCATTGTATTTAAGGGATTTTTAAGGTAATTATATCATAAACTGCCAAGAAAATATGACTAATATTCAAGCAATCATTAAAAAAACAATTCCGGTTTTAGCCAAGCACCAAGTCAAAAAATCATCTATTTTTGGCTCTTTTGCGCATGGCGATAACAAAAAGGATAGCGATATAGATATCTTAGTTGAGCTAAAGGATGGAAAAACATTACTTGATTTAGTTAGCTTAGAAATGGATATAGAAAAAGAGATTAATAAAAAAGTTGATGTAATTACATATAACTCAATCCATCCTTTATTAAAAGATAGTATTCTAAGAAATGAAATTAAGATATATGGTTAAAGATAATAAAATATTTTATCTTCTAAATAAATTTATAATTCAATCCGCGACACTGAGCAGATCAATATGCTCTAACTGAAAAAGTACCTATTCTATGTATTTTTGTGCAAGTACATGAATATATTAGCAATGTTGACTTATTTTAATTATTCTGCTAAATTGTATATATCTTAATAAATTCCCGTGGTTTCGGGTTTTATTTTAGTTTGCAACTATGCCAACTATTAATCAATTAGTCCGTAAAGGACGAAAGAAAATTGAAAGAAAATCTAAATCTCCTGCTTTAAAGGTGGTTAATGATACCTTGCACCGCAAAAGGAAAATTATTGATGACGGCGCTCCATTTAAGAGAGGCGTTTGCTTAAAAGTGACTACAACTACTCCTAAAAAGCCTAATTCAGCTTTGCGCAAGATAGCTAGGGTAAGGCTGTCAAATGGCATGGAAGTTACCGCATATATTCCAGGCATGGGCCATAACCTTCAGGAGCACTCTATTGTCATGCTTAAGGGCGGCCGTACAAAGGACCTTCCAGGCGTGCGCTACAAAATTGTGCGAGGCGTTTATGACTCGCAAGGCGTGGAAGCCAGAAGGAACAGCCGCAGCAAGTATGGAACTAAGAAACCTAAGAAATAATATGAGAGGAAAACAAGCTTTAAAAAGAAAAATAGAGCCAGATCCTAAATATCAGGATACTGATATTTCTAAGTTTACAAACTACATTATGCAGGGCGGAAAGAAATCTATAGCCCAGAAAATTATCTATGACTGCTTTGATATTATAAAAGAGGAAACAAAACAGGATCCTAGACATATTTTTAGCAAGGCTTTGAAGAATGTTTCACCATTATTAGAAGTAAGAGGCAGGCGCGTTGGAGGAGCCAACTATCAGATTCCTTATCAGGTAAGAGGAGAAAGGCGCTTTACATTGGCTTGCCGATGGATAATTGCTGCTGCCAAGGCTAAGAAAGGCAAGAGAATGGCAGTTAGATTAGCTGATGAGATTATTGCATCAGCTAAAGGCGAGAGTACTTCTGTTAAAAAGAAAAATGATGTGCAGAAAATGGCTGAGTCTAACAAGGCTTTTGCCCATTTTGCAAGATAATTGTATGCCTCGTGAATATACTTTAGAAAATACTAGAAATATAGGGATTATGGCCCATATTGACGCTGGTAAGACTACCTTTACTGAGCGTGTTTTGTTTTACACAGGAAAGAAGCACAAAGTTGGCGAGACTCATGAAGGTGAAGCTGATATGGACTGGATGGACCAGGAAAAGGAAAGGGGCATTACTATCACATCTGCTGCTACAACCTGTTTTTGGAAAGACAAGCGCATCAATATTATTGACACTCCAGGACACGTTGATTTTACTGTAGAAGTTGAGCGCTCTTTGCGCGTCTTGGATGGAGCTGTAGCTGTGTTTGACGGCGCAGCCGGAGTAGAGCCTCAGTCAGAGACTGTCTGGCGCCAGGCTGATAAATATAATGTTCCGCGCCTTTGCTTTATAAACAAAATGGATAAGATGGGCGCTGACTTTAATATGAGCTTGGAGTCTATAAAAAATCGTTTAAATCCTAATGCTGTTGCTTTTCAGCTGCCAATCGGGGCTGAAGATACATTTTCCGGCGTGATTGATTTAATAACACAGAAAGCTTATGAATTTAAGGGCCAGCATGGAGAACAGATTAATGAAATTGAAATCCCGGAAGATTTAAAAGAAAATGTTGCTAAATACCGCAATAAGATGATTGAAAAGATTGCTGAGTGCGATGAGTCTTTGACTGAAAAATACTTGGGAGGAGAAGAATTGTCTGTTGATGAATTAAAGGCTGCTGCCAGAAAAGGAATTATAGCTAACTTGCTTTATCCTGTTTTTGCCGGTTCAGCTTTAAGAGATATTGGCGTACAGCCTATTTTAGATGCAGTTAATGACTATCTTCCTTCTCCTTTAGACGTGCCTGAGATAGAAGGCATGGACCCTCGGGATGAAGAAAAAAAAATTATTGTTAAAGCAGATGATAATTCTCCTTTTGCTGCTTTAGCTTTTAAGATTGCTACTGATGCTTTTGTTGGAAAATTATGCTTTGTCCGCGTTTACAGCGGCGTATTAAAATCAGGCTCTTATGTTTTGAATGCCGCTACTGGCAAAAAAGAGAGAGTCGGCCGTTTGGTCAGAATGCATGCTAACAGCCGTGAAGAAATTCAGGAGATTTATGCTGGTGATATAGCAGCTGTTATTGGTTTAAAGCAAATTACCACTGGAAATACTTTGTGCGATCCTAATAACCAGGTTATTTTGGAAAGCATTATATTCCCAGAGCCTGTTATTCAAGTTGCTGTTGAGCCAAAAACTAAGGCTGACCAGGAAAAGATGGGCATGGCTTTGCAAAAATTAGCTGAAGAAGACCCTACCTTTAGAATAGAAACCAATGAAGAAACTAATCAAACTTTGATTTCAGGAATGGGCGAGCTTCATTTAGAAGTTTTGGTTGAGCGTATGAAGCGCGAATTCAAGGTAGAGGCTAATGTTGGCCAGCCACAGGTATCATATCGTGAAACAATTAAGAAGACTGCTGAAGCAGAACATAAGTATGCCAAGCAGACTGGCGGACGCGGACAGTATGGCCATTGCTATATCAGGGTTGAACCGCAGGAGCAGGGCGCAGGATTTGAGTTTGTTGACGCAGTCAGGGGCGGAGTAATTCCTAAGGAATTTATTCCAGCTATACAAAAAGGTGTTAGAGAAGCTCTGGATCAAGGCGTTTTAGCTGGCTATCCAATGGTTGATATAAAAGCCACAGTCTTTGACGGCTCTTACCATGAGGTTGATTCTTCTGAAATAGCCTTTAAGATGGCTGGTATTTTGGCGTTTAAACAAGCCTGCAGAATTGCCGGCACTGTATTATTGGAACCTATAATGAGAGTAGAGGTTGTTACTCCTGAAGAATATATGGGTAATGTGGTTGGAGATCTTAATTCTAAGCGGGCCCAGATTGATGAAATGACTGACCGTGGCAATGTTAAATTAATTAAAGCCAAAGTTCCTTTGGCTGAAATGTTTGGCTATTCTACGAGCTTAAGGTCTATGTCTCAAGGAAGGGCAAGCTATAATATGGAGTTTTCACATTATGCAGAAGCTCCTAAGCATGTTGTGGAAAAGATTATTGGAGAGAGCGGAAAGAAATAATGCATAGATTGATTTACAAAAATAGGCTTTAAGCCTGTTTTTATGTTAAATCTTGACAAAATATCTTGACAAAATATAGAAAGTATAATTAAATAAATATTAGATATTTTTAATTTATTTTGTTTGTTCTTTTTATTAATAATTATAAAGGTGTAACAAATGGACAAAAGCAGTTTATTTCGCAGTTTTCTTGGCGCATCACTATGTGCCATGCTGGCTCTTTGGCCGGCTATTACTTGGCAGCAGCCATGGTTATTGGCAGCCGGTGGTATCGCTGGTTGGCTTATAGGATATCACGGCGACAGATTAATGCAGGCTGTTATTATCGTCTGGCAGGGATTTGCTCTATTTAAGAAAATACCAGCTGTTTATAAAAAGCTGGCAAATTTTTTAAAGGCGCATCCTTTGAATAAAACATATTTTGCTAGAGGTGTTATGCTTGCGGTGTTATTTTTAATTTGTTGTGTAGGTTCATCGTATTTTATTATAGACCTGTTACCAGGCGCAAGACTACCAAATGCAAGTTATAGTCCGGTGGCATCCTTGATCACAGACTCAGTATTAATGTTTATGATAGGAGCGGTTATTTTTGCGTTTCTATCCCTTATTTATGCCGCTATAGCTGGTGAACAGCCTGGAAATAAATTATCTAGCAAGTATTATGAGGCATGGGATTTTTTGAATCGTAAAGGGTTAGCAGTTTTTATGTTACGTGATATTTTGACAGTATTTTGGATTTTTGTTTGGTTTGTGGCTATATCTTTAATTATTGTCTCTGCATATGCGCTGGCAGCCGTTATCTTGATTGGTAGCTTTGTTATTGGGCTCATGTTTGCTGTGATAAGAAGTTTTTTGAAAATAGTTATAGCTAAAAATGATTATGGTTTTATTAGCTTGATAATCGGAATGCTATGCGCAATATTTGCTTATTTTTATCTTCCTCAAGCCTGGTTGTTAGAGTCATTAATTAGAATTGGTATAAGCGTTGCTGTTGGTATTACTGCTGGCTCGCTGTCAATGTTAGTTAGAGTCTTGATCAGCAAATCGCCTGTGATTATAAGAGGTTCGCAAAGTTTTGCGCAGCTTTCTCTATTGAGATGGACCACTCTATTATTTAGAGAAATGACAAAAGCAGAAAATATATTACCAAAATTTTGGCACAAATGCAAAAAATTAATACCTGCTTATATTACAATGTAATTTTTTAAATTATTACAACAAAACACCTTGTATCAGAAGGGGCATAATTAAATGCCTCTTTTTTTATTGGCTTCTTTTTTTAACTTTGCTATTATATAATATATGGAAAATACAATTTTAAAAATTTTTAGCACAGGTCAAATTACTATTTCAAAAGCTTGGCGGCAGCTTTTTGAGACAAATATTTTAAAAGCTGCTTTAAATGTTAAAACCAAGGAAATAACTATTAAGCCTGTCCATTTGGTAGAGATAGAGGATACTAATTTGATATCATTTAAGCAATTAAAGACTGATCTGTCTAAGACTAATTTTAGCCCAGAATTTAAAAAGGAATTGTTAGATAATTACCAAAAGTCTGAATCAATAAATTTAACAAAATAAATTTGTTTTTATATCATCACTAACTATTGTATTATTTTGCCGTTTTTTGTATAATAATGGTATGAAAATAACCAAAGACCAAAAACTGAAAATTGCTAAAATTGCCAAAAAACTTCAATTAAAACTGATTGTTATTTTTGGTTCTTTTGCCAGTGGAAAGCATAGAAAAGATAGCGATTTGGACATTGCCGTTTTAGGTTCAAAAGAAGTTTCCTTTAATGAGCAAATCAGCTTAACAAACGAATTATCTCTGATTTTCAATAAAAACATTGATTTATCGATTTTAAACAGGGCTAATCCATTATTGCTTTTCCAGGCAAGCAAAAACCCAATTTTACTCTACGGAAGAAGGCAAGATTTTTTGAAATTCAAATTATATGCATTTAACGCATATAATGACTATGCCCCTTATTTTGAAATGGAAAAGAATTTGAATAAAAAAATAATCAGAGCTTATGCCTGTTGATAAAAAAATTATCAGCAGAAAAATAACTTTAATAAATAATGATTTAAAGAGCTTAAAAGCGTTAAGCAAGCTTTCCCTTAAAATTTATTTAAGCAAAGCGGACTACGAAGCGCTAGCGGAAAGATATTTAGAAAGGATAATCGGCCGAATGATTGATATTAATTATCATATTTTATCGGAAAAAGAAAAAGAAATTCCAACTGATTTTTATAATTCTTTTATCGCGCTGGGAAGAAAGAAATATTTGCCGATAAAGCTGGCTGGTATTATGGCTAATTCGGCTGGGCTAAGAAACCGATTGGCTCACGAATACGATGAAATTGACGCCAAAAAAGTTTTTAAAGCAATGGAATCTTGCTTAAAAGATGCGCCGAAATATTTAAAAAATATCGTTAAGTCGTTGGATTTATAGAAAATTCCAGAATAATAAATTTGATTCAGTTGATGATCCTGGCTTTGGATATACAGGGCCTAAGACTAGAAAGAGATTGGGAGAGGTGTTTGGATAATAATAATTGACTTCTTATCTAAAATAATATAAAATATTAATAAGATTTGTATATCAGCAAATTATTTTTTGCACTCTAAGTTATGCCAGACAGGCTAGAAAAAATAATAGATTTGATTAGAAAAACAGGCGAAAAGCTTGTTATTTATGGCAGTTCTGAAGATAATGATTTTTATGTAATATTAGCCCTAAAAGATTATGAAAAGCTAATATCTGGAAACATGGGGGTGCGCAACTTGACAGAACAGGAGTTAGCTGATAAAATAAATCGCGATATTGCAATTTGGAAAAGTGAACAAGATCAGCATGATTTTGACTTAAATTACAATGATTTTAAGGATGAGCATAATGCTGATGATGCTCTTAATGAGCTGTTTAAACAAGCTGAAGAATTTGAAGAAGAAGAGAGAATTGAAGAAATTGTTGACAATAATTTTGATTCAGTAGCGCAGATTTTGGCTAATCGCCAAGAGCAGGTTGAGGAAATACAGCTTGATGATGATAAAGTTAAGAGCTGGTCTATTCCTGGAGACAGAAAGAATAATGCTGAAGAAATTGCAGGAGAACGCAGGTATTTAGAGGAAATATCATTTTAAAAATTAATAATTAAGCAACACGGCTGGCTACCCTGGAGGTAAAAAACTTTGTATTCAAAGGCCGTTAAAAAATTTATATGGCAGAAAAATTCGAAAGAACAAAACCTCATATCAACGTTGGAACTATTGGACACGTTGACCATGGCAAGACTACTTTAACAGCAGCCATACTGGTTATTTTGGGTAAAAAGGGCATGAAAGCTTCTAATAAAACTGTGGATCAGATTGACTCTGCCCCAGAGGAGAAGGCTCGTGGCATTACTATTGCTACCGCGCATGTGGAATATGAGTCAGAAAAGCGGCATTATGCTCACGTTGACTGTCCAGGTCATGCTGACTATATCAAAAACATGATTACTGGCGCTGCTCAGATGGACGGCGCTATCTTGGTTGTGTCAGCTACTGACGGACCAATGCCTCAGACCCGAGAGCATATCCTGTTGGCCCGCCAGGTAGGCGTGCCTTACATTGTCGTATTTTTAAACAAGTGCGACATGGTAGAAGACCAGGAATTAGTTGATTTGGTTGAAGAAGAAATCCGTGAATTATTGACCAAGTATGAATTCCCTGGAGACAAGACCCCTGTTATAAGGGGGAGTGCTTTAAAGGCCTTGGAAAATCCAGAGGGCGAAGAAGCTAAGAAAATTGAAGAGCTGATTAATGCTTTGGATGAATATATTCCAGAGCCAGAGCGTCCTATTGAGAAAGATTACTTAATGCCAATTGAAGACATCTTCTCAATTGAAGGCCGAGGCACAGTTGTGACTGGCAGAATTGAAAGAGGCATTGTCAAGGTTGGGGATGAAATTGAAATCGTTGGTATTCGAGAAACCAAGAAAACTACTGTTACTGGCGTGGAAATGTTTAACAAGTCTCTTGACCAAGGACAGGCTGGAGATAATGCAGGTATTTTGCTTCGAGGCACAAAGAAAGAGGAAGTTGAGCGCGGCCAGGTTTTGGTAAAGCCAGGAACTATTACTCCTCATACTGAATTTGAAAGTGAAATTTATGTCTTGACAAAAGATGAAGGCGGACGCCACAAACCATTTTTCAAAGGCTACAAGCCTCAGTTCTACATTCGTACTACTGATGTTACTGGCGAAGTAGAATTGCCAGAAGGCACTGAAATGGTCATGCCTGGCGATACTGTAAGCTTAAAGATTAAGCTGATTTCCCCTATTGCCTTGGAAGAAAAGCAGAGATTTGCTATTCGCGAAGGCGGACGAACTGTTGGAGCCGGTGTAATTACTAAAATTATCAAGTAACCATTTTGCCTTGCCCAGCTTTGGGCAAGGCTATAATGTTTATTTGAAAAATAAACAGATAATTAATTTGACAATTAATTATGGCAGAAAAAGATAAACAAGCTGAGAAAGGTACTGGAGACTTTAAGCAGAGGATTAGAATTAAAATCAAATCCTTTGACCACAAGATCATTGACCAGTCAACAAAGACTATTGTTGACACAGTAAAGAGAACAGGAGCTAAGATTTACGGCCCTATTCCTTTGCCTACTTCTAAAAGGAAGTACACGGTTAATGCTTCAACATTTGTTCATAAAAGGTCTAAAGACCAGTATGAAATGAGGACCCACAAGCGTCTGGTTGATATTATTGATCCTTCAGCCAATACTGTGGAAGCTCTTAGTAATTTAAACCTTCCAGCCGGAGTTGATGTAGAAATTAAAATGTAACATGCTTGTATGCATGGTTAGTTTGAGTTTGGGTTACTTCTGGCTCTTATTCAGAAAAGGATTTAAGATTAAACTATCCATTTAAGAAAGGAAATCAATAAACAATACAGCAAAGAATAATTCATCTCATGATGTTAATGCTGGTTTATTATTGATAACCAGTTTTTATTTTATGAAATTCATTATTGGAGAAAAATTAGATATGACTCAGATTTGGGAAAAAGACCGCAAGCTTGCTGTTACTAGAATTAAGGTTGGCCCGTGCAAGGTTATTCAGGCTAAGACTGTGGATAAAGACGGTTATAATGCTGTTCAGCTTGGATATGGCGAAAAAAAAGCAAAGAATATTAAAAAGCCGCAATTAGGCCATTTAAAGAATTTAGGCAATTTTAAATATTTAAGAGAGTTTAGATTAGATAGATTAGCTAATAGCAAAGAAAATAAGCCAGAATTAAAAAAAGGCGACACAATTGACGTTTCTACCTTTGCAGTTGGAGATATGATTCAGGTGTCCAGCCTTAGCAAGGGTAAAGGTTTCCAGGGCGTGGTCAAGCGCCATGGCTTTCATGGACAGGACAAGACTCATGGCAACAAGGATCAGCTAAGAATGCCTGGCTCTATAGGGGCAACTGGACCAGCTCATGTTTTCAAAGGCCAGAAAATGCCAGGGCAGATGGGCCATGGCCAGGTGACTATAAAGAACATTAAAATTGTTGAGATTGATCAAGATAATAGCATTATCTATATTAATGGAAGCGTTCCAGGCGCAAGGAATACCATGGTCTTGGTTTCAGGACAGGGTGATCTGCAGCTGGCTTCTGAGAAAAAGGAAGAGGAAAAGAAAGAAGAGCCTGTTAAGGAAGTTAAAGAAATAGAACAGGAGAAAAAAGAAGAAGCTTCTATTGAAGAAAAGATTGAAGAGCCTAAGGAGGAAGTAAAGGAAGAAAGTCCTGTTGAAGAGAAAATAGAAAAAGATGAAATCAAGGAATAAGTAAACAAGTATGATTAAATATAAAGTTTACAATCAGGAAGGCGAAGCTGTCAGTGAAATAGAATTATCTGACAAGGTATTTGGCGTAAAGCTGAATCAAGCCTTGGTGCATCAGGCAGTAGTTGCCCAGATGGCCAATGCCCGCCAGGTTTTAGCCCATACCAAGGATCGTTCAGAAGTTCGAGGCGGAGGCAGAAAGCCTTGGCGCCAGAAAGGAACGGGCAGAGCCAGAGCTGGTACTATCAGGAGCCCGATATGGCGCGGTGGCGGCATTACCTTTGGGCCTACCAAGGATCGTAATTTTTCAAAACAGATTAACAAGAAAATGAGAAAAAAAGCTTTGCTAATGGCTTTGTCTGACAAGGTTGCTAACAAGGATTTAGCCTTGCTTGACAAGCTGGAAGTGGCTAAGTTTAAGACTAAGACTTTTGACAAGCTTGTTAAAACTGTTGAGGAAAAGATTTTAAAAAATAAGAATAAGAAAAGAAATATTTTAGTTGTGGATAAGTCAAAAGATGTAAAATTAAAAAAGTCTGCACAGAATCTTCCAGGCGTGGAAGTAATTAATTTAGAAAATATCAATATTGTTGATATATTAAAATATCGTGATTTGCTATTAACCACTGACGTGGTTAAGGAATTAGAAAAGTAATTATATGAGTTTTTTAAATAATATTTTTAAAAAAAAGCAAGAGCCAGAGGTTCAGCCAGAACCTAAAGTTGAGCCTGCTAAAGAGGAAATAAAAGAAGAAATAATTGAGGAAATAAAAGAAGAGGAAGTTGAAGAGCCCAAGAAAGAACCTAAGAAAAAAGCTAAAAAACAAGAACCAAAGAAAGAAGAAAAGATGAGCATGAAGGAATTGTATGCCAAAGAAGCTGAACAGACTACCAAGGTTATTAAGACAAAGGATGAAACCGGAAAGGTAAAGATAGTAGTTAAAAAGATTAAATATGGCCAGGCCTACAAGATTTTGTTAAAACCATTGATTACTGAAAAGGGCAGCAGCCTTAATACTATAAATAAATATGTATTTGAGGTAGCGCCCAAGGCTAACAAGGTTGAAATCGCTAAGGCAGTTAATGAGATTTACGGTGTAATGCCTTCAAAAGTTAATATTATAAAAATGCAGGGCAAGAAGGTCAGGCGAGGAAGAATATCTGGCAAGAGAAGGGATTGGAAAAAGGCAGTTGTTTCTTTGCCAAAAGGCAAGTCAATTAATGTCTATGAAGGAGTTTAATCAAACATATGTCAGTTAAGAAAGTAAAACCTACTACACCAGGCAGACGCGGAGCTAGTTTCCAGGATTTTTCTGATATAACCAAAAGAAAGCCTCATAAAGGCTTGATCAAGATTAAGAAAAAATATAGCGGAAGGAATAATAGGGGCAAGATTACTGTCCGGCATCGCGGAGGAGGCACAAAAAGATTTATCCGAATAATTGATTGGAAGCGCGATAAGTTTGATGTTCCTGGAAAAGTTGCTTCAATTGAGTATGATCCAAATCGAGGCCCTAGAATTGCTTTAATAAATTACGCTGACGGAGAAAAAAGATATATTATCGTTCCGGCTGGCTTGCAAATAGGAGATACTATTTTAAGCTCCAAAGACAATAGAATTGATATTAAGCCAGGCAATGCAATGCCATTAAAGTATGTTCCGGCAGGAATTGCAGTATATAATGTAGAATTAGAGCCAGGCCAGGGCGCTAAATTAGCCCGAGGCGCTGGAAATGCTTTGCATGTCATGGCTGTGGAAAAGAAATATGCCCAGGTAAAGATGCCTTCTGGAGAGATCAGATTGATTAAGAAAGATTGTTTGTGTACAATAGGACAAGTTGGCAATGCTGATGTCAGGCATATTAAGTTTGGAAAAGCTGGACGCAAGAGACATTTGGGAATTAAGCCAACAGTACGCGGTTCAGCCATGAATCCAGTTGATCATCCGCACGGCGGAGGCGAAGGAAACCAGTCAATTGGCTTGAAAAATCCTAAGACCAAGTGGGGAAAGATTGCCTATGGCGTTAAGACCAGGAAAATAAACAGGCGATCAAATAAGTTAATTATTAAAAGTCGTAAGAAATAAATATGAGTCGAAGTTTAAAAAAGGGCCCTTATATCAATCCAAGGATTCTTAAAAAAATTAAGGCATTAAAGCAGGGTGATAAGACAGTCATTAAGGTTTGGGACAGATCCTGCACAGTTACTCCAGAAATGGTTGGCTTTACTATTGCCGTGCATAATGGCAGAAAGCATGTGCCAATATTAATTTCAGAAAACATGGTTGGCCATAAGTTTGGCGAATTTGCTCCTACTAGAAAGTTTGTTTCACATGGAGGCAAGATGGCCAAGCAACAGGCTAAATAAAATATATGCAAGTATTAGCTAAAGCAAGATTTATACGCATGTCTCCTAGGAAAGTTCGCCTAGTAGTTGATTTAGTGCGTAATAAAAAGACTGATAAGGCTTTAGATCAGTTAAAGTTTGTTAACAAGGCAGCTGCTTTGCCGATTAGCAAGCTGATTAATTCAGCAATTGCAAATGCTGTTAATAATTTTGAATTAGACAAAGATAATTTATATATAAAAGAAATAAAGGTCGATGAAGGTCCAACTTTAAAACGTTGGATGCCTAGAGCCCATGGCCGCGCTACTCCTTTACGCAAGCGCACAAGTCATATTTCCGTAACTTTGGGTGAGATCAAAGACAGCGGCGTTAAAAAAGCCAAGAAGCAAAAAGTGGAAGCTCCTGTAAAGATTGGAGAAAAGCCAAAGCAAGAAGAAGAAAAGACAGCTAAAGCAAAGGACGAGGCTAAGCCAGAAATTAAGGAACAAGACAAGGAAATCATAGACCCGCGCGGTGAAGGAAAGGGAAAGCACACCAAAATTGAGGGTGGCGCAGCCAAGGGCTTTAAAAATAAAATCTTTAGGCGTAAGAGCGGTTAATATGGGAAAAAAAGTTAGTCCAAAAGTTTTTAGAACAGGTGTTATCAGGAGCTGGCCATCAAAATGGTTTGTGTCTAATCGCGCTGCATACATCAGCAATTTAAAGCAAGATGTGTCAGTACGGCGCTATTTGATCAAAAATTTTAAGGAGGCTGGCGTTGATAAGGTCGAGATTGAGCGCGGCGCCAACCGCATTACTATTAATCTTCATACTGCCAAACCAGGTCTTTTGATCGGACGCGGCGGTTCAGGAATTGATGATCTAAAGAAAAAATTGCACAAAAAGTTCTTGAAAACCTTTAGATTAAAGGAAATCATCCTTAATATTAGTGAGGTAAACAGGCCTAATTTAAGCGCTCAAATTTTGGTCCAGTCAATAATTTTAGATATTGAGAAGCGCATGCCATTCAGGCGCGTTATGAAACAAGCCATTTCTAGGGCTGAAAGAGCAGGAGCTTTAGGCGTTAAAGTAATTGTTGCAGGACGGCTTAACGGTGCAGAGATTGCTCGAAGCGAAATGTTGATTTCAGGCAAGCTGCCTTTGCAGACCTTGCGAGCTGATATTGATTATGCAAGAGGCGTGGCTCAAACGACTTACGGAGCTATTGGAATTAAGGTTTGGATTTACAAGGGTGAAATCTTTGAAAAATCTGAAGCTAAAGGCCAGGTTGTAAAGACAAGATAATATGTTAACACCAAAGAAGACAAAATACAGAAAATCGCATAAGCTGGGGCGCGGAGGCAAGGCCACGCGCAAGACAGCTTTGAGTTTTGGAAGTTATGGCTTAAAGAGCCTGGAGTCTCATTGGATTACAGCCAGGCAGATTGAGGCTGCTCGGCGCGTAATGAGCCGATATATGCAGCGTACTGGCAAGATGTGGATTAGGATTTTCCCTGATCAGCCAGTAACTAAAAAGGGCGGAGAAGTCGGCATGGGCAAAGGCAAGGGCTCTGTAGACCATTATGTAGCTAAGATCAGGGCTGGAACTATTATGTTTGAGGTTGAAGGCGTGCCAGAATCAGAAGCTATGAAAGCCATGAAGCTGGCCAGCTACAAATTGCCGATTAAGTGCACTTTAGTAAAGAAAAATTAATTATATGACATTTAAGGAATTAAAGAAAAAAACAGTAAGTGATTTGCATAGTTTGCTAGCCAAGGATCGCAATGAATTAAGGGAATTGCGGTTTAAAGACGCTAACAAACAGCTTAAGACTGTAAGAAATATCCGACAGATCAGGGTAGAAATTGCCCAAATTTTAACTTTGCTGAATGTTAAAAAATAAATATGGAAAATAATAACAAGATAAAACAGGTAATGAAGCGCAAGATGGTAGGCCAGGTTGTTTCTGACAAGATGGACAAAACCATTGTAGTTAAGGTTGACAGGGTGAAAGTGCATCCAAAGTACCACAAGCGCTACACTCTTTCCAAAAAATACAAAGTGCATGATTCTAATAATAAGTTTAAGATTGGAGACAGGGTTGAGTTTGTAGAATCTAGGCCATTAAGCAAGGATAAGCACTGGCGCGTAATATAAATATATGATACAGGTAGAAACAATGTTAAAAGTCGCAGATAATAGTGGTGCAAAGAAAGTTAAATGCATCAAGGTTTTAGGCGGCAACAAAAAGAGATATGCCCGCGTTGGCGATGTAATCATTATTACTGTCAAGCAGGCTGTGCCTCACGCTACAGTTAAGAAGAGCGATGTTCTTCCGGCAGTAGTGGTTAGAACCAAGAAGGAAATTGCCAGAAAGGACGGCACATATGTACGCTTTGATGAAAATGCCTGCGTTATTATTGACAAGAAAACAAAAGAGCCAAGAGGCACCCGTATTTTTGGCCCGATTCCAAGAGAAGTCAGAAGGGCTGGCTATATGAAGATTGCTTCATTAGCCCCAGAAGTTATTTAATCAATAAATTCAAACTTTTATATGAATATTAGAACAGGCGACCAAGTGAAGATTATTGCAGGAAAAGACAAGAGCAAGACTGGCAAAGTTTTGCAGGTCTTTCCTAAAGAACAGCGCGCAAGCGTTCAGGGTTTGAATTTGTTGATTAAACATCTGCGTCCTCAGAAGCGCGGAGAGCCAGGCCAGAGAATTGAGTTTCCAGCTCCATTAAATTTATCTAATTTAATGCTTCTTTGTCCCAAATGCGGCAAGGCAACCAGAGTTGGCTTCCAAATTTCCGAGGTTGGCGAAGGTGACAACAAAAAGAAAAGAAAAGTAAGAGTTTGCAGAAAATGCAAAAAAATAATTGATTAATAATATGAGATTAGCTGAATTATACAAAAAAGAGATTATACCAAGGCTGAAAGAGCAATTTGCCTACAGCAGCGCTTTGGCTGTGCCAAAATTAGAGAAAGTGACTGTTAATGTTGGCGTGGGCCGTCATTCAAAAGACAAAAAGTATATTGAGTCTGTTGTTGATGATATCCGCGTTATGACTGGCCAGAATCCTGTTTTAACCAAGTCTAAAAAGTCAGTCTCCGCTTTTAAGGTGCGAGAGGGCGATACTGTGGGCGTGACTGTTCTTTTGCGAGGACAGCGAATGTATGATTTTGTTGAAAAGCTGATCAATGCTACCTTGCCAAGAGTAAGGGATTTTAGAGGTATTAGCCCTGAAAAGGTTGATAACAATGGCAATTTAACCATTGGCTTTAAAGAACATATTGCCTTTCCAGAAATTAAAGTTGATCATGTTGACCAGACTCATGGCTTGGAAGTGAGCATTACCACTACTGCTGATGATAAAAAGCAAGGCTTGGAACTGCTTAAATTATTAGGCTTTCCTTTTAGTAAGAAATAAAAATATGGCTAGAAAAGCATTAATTGCCAAAGCAAAAAGAAATCCAAAGTATTCAACGCGCATTATCAGGCGTTGCTGGCGTTGCGGCCGCAACCGCGGATATATGAGGGATTTTGGCTTATGCCGCATTTGTTTTAGGGAGTTAGCTAATAATGCAGATATTCCAGGTATTAAAAAATCAAGCTGGTAAAAATATGAATGATCCAATTGCAGACATGTTAACTAGAATTCGCAATGCCTCAATTATTGGCAAAGAAGAGGTTGTCTTGCCTATGAGCAAGACTAAGTTTAATATTGCCAAGATTTTGGAAAAATCACATTGGATAGAAAATGTGGAAAAGATACGGACAGAGAGCAGTAAAAATAAAGGCTTTATGTTTGATGAAATTAAGATTGTTTTAAAGTATAATCCTGACGGCAAGCCTGCTATCTCATATATTAAGCGTATTTCAAAGCCATCAAGGCGTATTTATGTGAGCAAGGATCAGCTGCCAAGAGTTTTAAATAATATGGGAATTGCAATTATTTCTACTTCCAATGGGATGATGACAAACAAGGAAGCAGGCAAGCGCCAGATTGGCGGAGAAGTAATTTGCGAAATATATTAAACATATGTCCAGATTAGGAAAAATGCCAATTGAATTACCAAAAGGAACTGAAGTTAAGCTTGAGCCTGGTTTGATTAGAGTTAAGGGCCCTATGGGACAGCTAGAGCAGAAATTTCCAGAATCAGTTAAAGTTGAAGTTGCTGATAATCAAATTAAGGTTTCAGTTAAGGATCCTGAAAATAAAAAGCAGCGCAGTTTCTGGGGATTATTCCGCACTCTGATTAAAAATATGGTTCAGGGCGTTAATGAGGGTTTTGAGAAAAAATTAGAGGTCAATGGCGTGGGTTACAAAGTTGTTGGAGGAGGCAATAAGCTGACTTTGAACTTAGGCTATTCCCATCAGATTAATTTTGACTTGCAAGAAGGCGTACAGGCTGAAATCGCTGGCAAGATTATTACTATTAAGGGAATTGACAAGCAATTAGTTGGCGAGACTGCTGCCCAAATTAGAAAACTTCGCAAGCCAGAGCCATACAAAGGCAAGGGCATTAAATATATTGATGAGGTTATTAGACGAAAGTCTGGCAAGACCGCTTCTGGTACTGCTAGCTAGCAAATATATGAATAAAGAAATAGTTAAACAAATAAAGAAGCAGAGAAGGGCTAAGCGCGCTAGGGCTAAAATATTTGGCACAGCAGGCAGGCCCCGCTTAAATGTGTTCAGGTCTAATCAGTGTCTTTATGTCCAGTTAATTGACGATGAGTCTGGAAAGACTTTAGTCAGCGCTCATAGCAAGCAGATTAAAGAAAAAGGGGCAAAGACTGAAATCGCTCTTGCTCTAGGCAAGTTTGTTGGAGAGAAGGCAGTTGAAGCTAATATTAAAAAAGTAGTATTTGATCGCGGCGCTAACCTATACCACGGAAGAGTCAAGGCAGTAGCTGACGGAGCGCGCGAAGCTGGTTTAGAATTTTAATTAAATTATATGACTGACGAAAAGAAGACAACTATGCCAGAGGCTAAGGAAGAAAAGAAAAAAAACAAGAAAGGGTTTTTTCCTAAAAGGAAATTTTCCCATAAAGAAGGACGTCCTGAAAGCGAATTTGAACAAACCATTATTGATATAGCCAGAGTTACCAGAGTAATGGCTGGCGGTAAGCGCATGCGCTTCAGAGCCTGCGTTGCAGTTGGCAACAAAAAAGGCAAGATCGGCATAGGCTTGGCTAAAGGAGCTGATGTTGCTACGGCAATCAGCAAAGGAGCTAATCAGGCAAGAAAGAATATGATTGATGTTCAGCTGGCTAATAAAACTATTCCTCATGCAGTTACACAAAAATATGGCGCTGGCTTGATTCTATTAAAGCCTGCCCAGGCAGGACGCGGTATTATCTGCGGCGGTGTTGTTAGACTGATTGTAGAATTGGCAGGAATCCATAATATTACTGGAAAGATTTTAGGCACTAACAATAAAGTGACTAATGCAAAGACAGTAATTAAGGCTTTGCAGAGCTTAAAGCAAGTCAAGCAAAAAAAATCTAAGGAAGAAAAAAAGAGCCAATTAAAATAGAGAATAAAAAAGAAGATAAATAAATTATATGAGTTTGAATTTAAATACTTTAAAAGCAGGAAAGGGAATAGCTAAAGCCAGAAAGCGCGTTGGCAGGGGCAATGCTTCTGGCCATGGAACATATAGCTGCCGTGGCCTTAAGGGCCAAAAATCCAGATCTGGAGTTAGCGGTTTAAAGCGCCTTGGAATGAAACAAATGCTTTTGTCTACGCCAAAGAAAAGAGGCTTTAAATCACGCTATCCTGACAATCAAGTTGTTAATCTTGAGCAGATTAATGAAAAGTTTAAGCAAGCGCAGACAGTAAGCCCTGCTTCATTGCGAAAAGCTGGCTTAATTGCTAAAATTAAACTGCCTGTTAAAATTTTAGGCAAAGGCGAATTAAAAATAAGCGAATTGATTTTTGCTAATGTATTAATTAGCAAGAGCGCAGAGGAGCAGATTAAAAAAAATAATGGGGTTATTAAAATATGATTATTGACAAGATAATTCAAATTTGGAAAGCCAGGGAGGTAAGAAACAGCATTTTGTTTATTTTGCTAATGCTGGTTATTTTTAGATTTGCAGCTCATGTGCCTATTCCCGGGGTTGATGCCTCGGCTCTAAAGGACTTGTTTTCTTCTAACCAGGCTTTGGGTTTGTTAAATATGTTTTCAGGCGGAGGCATGCAGAATTTTTCTATTGTTATGATGGGTGTTGCTCCATACATTACATCTTCTATTATTTTTCAGCTCTTGGCCATGGTTGCGCCTAAGATTGAGGAAATGAACAAGGAAGAAGCTGGCAGGCAGAAGATTAATTCATGGACGCGCTGGCTCACAGTGCCATTGGCAATGATTCAGTCATATGCAATGATTATTCTTTTACAAAGATCAACTACTGGAATTGTTGGAAATTTAAGCTTTATGGATTTATCTTCAATGATAATCACTATTACTGCCGGCACTATTTTTCTAATGTGGATGGGTGAGTTAATTAGTGAAAAACATCTTGGAAATGGCATTTCCTTAATGATTTTTGCTGGAATTATTTCAAGTTTACCGTCTGTTATACAGCAGACCATAGCTACTTACGATTCAACCATGCTGCCGACTATTGTAAGTTTCTTAGTCGTTGCAATATTGACTGTAATTGGAGTTGTAATTATTAACGAGGGCCAGCGCAATATTCCAGTCCAGTATGCAAGGCAGATTAGGGGGCAGAGAGCGTTTGGCGGAGCCAGTTCTCACTTGCCTTTGCGCGTTAACATGGCCGGAGTTATGCCAATCATCTTTGCTATCTCAGTTGTTGTTTTTCCAACCATGATTGCACAGTTTTTTTCCAAGGCTAAGAGCGGTTTTATAGCAGGCGCAGCTGACTGGATTATTGGTGTTTTGCAAAATCAGATGATTTATGGAATTATATATTTTATCTTAGTATTTGGATTTACATATTTCTATACTCAAGTTATTTTTCATCCTGACAGGATAGCAGAGAATCTGCAGAGGCAGGGAGCTTTTATTCCAGGAATCAGGCCAGGACGGCATACTGAAGAGTATTTAGGCAATACTACGCATAAGATTTTGTTTACAGGAGCTTTGTTTTTAGCTATTATTGCAATCCTTCCTTTGATTATTAGGTATTTTTCAGGAATGCAGTCATTGGTTATTGGAGGAACAAGCCTTTTGATTGTTGTTTCTGTAGTTATTGAAACAGTCAAGCAAACACAGGCTCAGCTGTCTATGAGAAAATATGAAAATGTTTAAGTATTATTTTGCATAGAAAACCCTGCTGATTTGCGGGGTTTTCTATTATATCAATAAAATATTGTTTAGATTGTAAAACTTTGCTAAAATAGCAAGGTGTTTTCCCTGTCAAAGTAGCGTTTTCATAGCTTTTATGTTAAAATTAAGCTATAAATCGTATTAATAAATTTATGTATGTTAAAATTGAATAAAGAAAGTGAAGAAGCTAAACTATTTATAAAAAAGAATAAAAAATTGTTGTATGAAAAGTTTGCTAGTGATAATATATTAAAATTTAAAGACAAACCTATTTCAATATTTATGGCAGGTTCGCCAGGGGCTGGCAAAACAGAATATTCCAAAAGATTTATTCAAAAATTTGAAGGTGATATAGCAAGGATTGATGCGGATGAAATAAGAGAAATTATCCCACAATATATTGGATCAAACTCAGATATTGTCCAAGGTGCAGCGTCTATTGGGGTTGATATTCTCTATGACTATGTTTTAAAAAAGAAATATAATTTACTTTTAGATGGTACTTTTGCCAAATTTGATATAGCCATTAGGAATATTGAAAGATCAATAAATAAAAATAGAAAAGTAGTTATTTGTTATATTTACCAAGAGCCACAAATTGCATGGGAATTTACGAAAAAGAGAGAAAAAATTGAAGGAAGAAAAATTCCTAAAAAAATTTTTATTGAAGCGTTTGTCAATGCCAAAAAAAATGTTGAAAAAATAAAAAAAATCTTTAAAAATAAGGTAGAAGTTTATTTAATAATAAAAGATTATACTAATAATATTAAAGAATCTCATTTTGATGTTTATCTTGACAGTTATTTAACATCAGGCTATACTCAAGATGATTTAAATAAAATATTAAAGAATTTTTAACTTATCTATATGAATAACAACAATAAAAAATTAAATATAAATAATTTTTTTAAATTGCCAGTAAAGGAGCGTGAAAAATTAATGAGTGAAGTAGCTGGAGAAGCAAATAAAGATCAGCGCAGTTTAATAAAAAAATATAATCAAAAATTTGAGCATAAACACGCAGAACAAACTGGGTAGTTTTTGCGTTTTAAATAATTTACAAAAAACTAATATTATTAATGTATTTGGGCCTACCCGTGCGGAAGACAGGATCTATGCAATCATTGGTTATTGGCGGCACAAGCCTCTTGATCGTGGTTTCTGTAGTTATTGAAACAGTCAAGCAAACACAGGCTCAGCTGTCTATGAGAAAATATGAAAATGTTTAAGTATTATTTTGCATAGAAAACCCTGCTGATTGCAGGATTTTATTTTTGAACACATAGGTGATATAATAGAATTAGGAATTAATTAAGTTTTATGGGGTTTTTAAATAATTGGTTTGGAGCTGGCAATGCTCCAAAACCAAAAGGAGAATCTGAATTTAATCTGTATGGAAAACAGAGCAGAGAAAGCTTTAAGAGCGCTGCTAAAAAGCTTTCATATGAGGACAGAAAAAAGGCTCTGGCTTTGGATAAGGAATTGCGGGGAAATAGAACTAGCTCCATAAGTCATGACAAGTATTTAAAGGCTGCTTTAAAAGAGCATGGATCAAAATTTAAAAATCGCCTTAAAGAACAGATTTTTACGCATTATAAAGAATCTTCTGGCTTGAGCAATACGCAAAAGAGGATGAATATTTATAATATTAAAAAACAGCGCGAGGAAGATGCTGAAAAGAAAGAACCTGCTAAATTTGCCACGCAGATTGATACAAGCAAGGTTAGCCCTACTGCCCAACGTCCTGGCGCTACTTCTGGTGAAGTAGTGCAGGAGCCTGGTCAAGATAATATTGACCGCCCTGTGTTAAAAGTTTAATTTATTGCCGAGCGAGCAAGCGAAATGATACTGCCTCAGCAGGAGCATTTCCGAGCGAGCGATGGCACGAAGGTCCGCCTTATGTCTAGAAAAATCTTTATTTTAATTGGCCCTCCTGCTTCAGGCAAGGGGACTCAGGCAGAAATGCTGTCTAAAAAAATCAAGCTGCCAGTAGTGTCAGCCGGTGATTTGTTGCGCTATGAGGAAAAAGCTAAAAGTAAAATCGGGAAACAAGCAAGCTCTATAATGAGTGCAGGCAAATTAGTGCCGAATGAAGTGGTTTTTAAGCTGCTTAAAAAGCGCAGCTTAAAGCCAGACGCTAAAAAAGGATATATAATAGACGGCTTTCCCAGAAGCAAAGGACAGCTTGATTATCTTCCAAAGCTGGTTAAGAAAGAAGATATTGTCTATGCCATTGAGATTATGGTAAATGACAAAGAAGTGAAAAGCCGTATTAACGGAAGGCGCGTTTGCAAATGCGGAGCAGCATATCATTTAAAATACAAGCCTTCTAAGAAGGATGGGATTTGTGATAAGTGCGGAAAGAGAATCTATATCAGAGATGATGACAAGCCAAGAGTGGTTAGCAAAAGATTAAAAGTTTATCATAAAAACAGCAAGTCGGTTTTAAATTATTTTATAAAGATAGATAAATTGATTAAAGTAAACGGAGATCAGCCAATCATTAAGGTGCATAAGGATTTGATAAAGGAGGTTAAGAAAATTTATGACCAAATTGATTAAAAACCAGGAAGAAATAGCAGGCATTAGAAAGAGCTGCAGAAAGTTAGCTAAAATTGTAGAGCAGATCAGCCAAGCAGTCAGGCCAGGAGTTACTACGATTGAATTAGAAAAATTGGCCTGCAAGCTCATAGAACAAGCTGGGGGAACCCCAGCTTTTAAGGGCTACAAAGCTTCAGCCAAGTCTAAGCCTTTTCCTACAGCCCTTTGCACCTCATTAAATAATGCAATTGTGCATTGCCCGGCCATACCTTCTAAAATATTAAAACAGGGCGATATTATTGGTATTGATGTTGGCATGGAATTAGACGGTTATTACAGTGATATGGCTGTTACTTTGCCAGTCGGAAAGATTAGCAAAGATGCTAAGAAATTAATTAAAATAACCAAACAAGCTTTGTATTTAGGCATTAAGCAGATTAAGCCAGGCAATAGCCTTGATAATATTGGCAGAGCTATTCAGCAGCATGTTGAGAGCCAGGGGCTGTCAGTAGTAAGAGATTTAGTAGGGCATGGAGTTGGGATAGATGTGCATGAAGACCCGCAGATTCCTCATTATGCGGTTGCTAATAGCGGCTTGCCAGATGTTAAGCTTAAGTCTGGCATGGTTCTGGCTATTGAGCCAATGGTTAATTTAGGAGATTGGCGCATTAAGACAGATAAGGACGGCTTTACTTTTAAAACAGATGATGACAGCTTGAGCGCTCATTTTGAACATACTGTTTTAGTTACTGACAAAGATTATGAAATTTTAACATATGGACATAGATAATGAGATAAAATATCTAGGTATTGACTGGGGCCAGTCCAAGATTGGCCTTGCTTTGGGAAGCAATATTACCAAGATGGCTACTCCATATCAGGTTGTTGGAAGCTTATCAGAAGTTTTGTCAGTTATCAGCAATGAAGAAATTGATGTAATAGTATTGGGAGTGCCTATAAAAATGTCTGGAAGCGACAGGAACTTAACCCCAGGCTTTAATACTTTTAAGCATGCTCTTGAAAGTAGTTCAGGCGTTGATATAAAGCTTACAGACGAACGGCTGTCAACAAAGCTGGCTGATCGCTTATCAAGAGGAGAGAAAACTGCTAAGCAGGATGCAATAGCAGCCATGTTAATTTTGCAAACTTATTTAGACCAGAATTAATTATGAATGTAACTTATGCCACAAAAGCTATTGTTTTAAATGTTCAGCCTTGGAATGATGTTGATTCCAGGGTCATTTTTTATACGCAAGAGCAGGGGAAACTAGAATTGGTGGCTCGCGGAACGAAAAAGCTTAATTCCAAATTATCAGGCCATTTACAGCCTTTTAACTTAATTGATTTAATGGTAATTAACGGCCGTCGCTTAAATTATGCCGGCGCAGCTTCAAATCTGGATTCTTATGCAAATATTAAGCAAAATTTGGATAAATTAGAGGCATCTGGATATGCTATTAATTTATTTAATAGATTAATAAAGAATAATGAGCCAGATCCAGAGATTTTTGTTTTATTAAAAAACTTTTTAAAAATAATTGATCAGATTGAATCAGAGCCCTTATTCTATAATCTTTTGGCCAATATCATGCTTCTTCAGTTATTGAGTTTGCTTGGCTACAAGCCAGAGATTGATTTGGATAGATTAGAGATAAGCTTTATTCACCAGACCGCTCAGTCATCCTCTTTATCAGCAGAATCATTGCAGAATTTACAGATGATTGTTGACAATGATTTAATTCAAGTTGTTAAGCAGCTTAAAATAGGGAGACAGACAGCTGAGCAGATTAATTTCATTATTAATGATTTTATTATCATTGTTCTAGATAATTAAAAATAGTACTAATATTGCATTAGTACTATTTATTAAGAAGAGATTTTTTTAAGATTTGTACAAGCTCCTCAGACGAACCATCAGCATGATTTTGGTTGATAAGTTTATTATACTTATTTGTTTCCTCACATATTTTTTGACAATCATTTTGACTTTTTATTTTAACAAAATCATTGTCTTTTAATTTATCAGGAAGATCAAGGTTTTGTCTGAGCCAAATTCCATAGCCTTGGATGCTTTTGAAAATCACAGCGTACTTTAAGGGATTAGTCATGATTTTTACTCTCCATAGATAATTTAAACAAAATTATTAAATGTACTATGCTTTTCATTATGAATAATCATATCATACCTGTCAATATTGAAAAAATAACTGTTGAATTATGCTTTTTTGTGATATAATACTTATAAATCCTTAATTTATAGAGTATGAACACGAAGAAGCAATTTGGACAATTTTTTACTACAAATTCTGATTATATACTTCAGGGTCTAGTTAGATATATTAAAAATAAAAAAGCGACTGATCCATTCGCTGGCGGAGGAGACCTTATTAAATGGGCTAAAGTTAGCGGAGTTAAGGATATAAAAGGATATGATGTAGATGAGGCATATGTAGATAATAAAAATATTTTTTATAACGATAGCTTAAATAATCCGCTGAAAATGGATTTTGTTATTACTAATCCGCCTTATTTAAATATAAATAAGGCGGATTTGAATATTAAAGCTAAATATTTTAATAATTTTGACTTTGAAGACTTATATCAAATTTCTCTATATTCAATTATGAATAGCAATGAGGGAATTGTAATCGTCCCTGTTAATTTTTTGTCTGCTCAAAATTCTAAGAAAATAAGGAATATATTTTTTTCAAAATTTAAAATTGTTGAAATGAATTATTTTAAAGAACAAGTTTTTCCTGATACAACATATAATGTTATAGCTTTCTATTATAAAAAAAAGAAAAACATGTTTGATGATAATTTTGTTATCAAGACGCATGTTTATCCAGATAATAAAATTGTAAACATAGAATTAAGAAGACAATTTGACTGGACTATTGGCGGTGATTTATACAAGGCAATTGGCAGTGTGGATAATGACTTGGGTATCAGGCGTTTAACAGAAGCTGATTTAAATGATATGAGAGGTGATATTAAATTAGATGTGGCATATAATCATATTAAGACTCGTATATCAATAAAAGTTAATAACCAGGCTTGCAATTTAATTAGATCTAATATAATTTTATTAAAAGCGATTGACAGTGGCTCAAAAGATGGAATCATTGCTTTAGAAAATATCAAAGATTATGGAGTCGAGTGTTTAATTAGTAAAAACACTTCAAGACATATGATTTATTTGCTTTTTAAAGAGCCGGTTTCTATTAAAGATCAAAAAAAGATAATTGATTTATTTAATCAAGAAATTAATAAATTAAGAGAAGAATATTTATCTTTATTCTTAACAAATTATAGAGATAATGATAGAAAAAGAATATCTTTTTATTTTGTTTATAAATTTATAAATTTTTTATATTTTAATAAAATTAAAAATAATTGCGGTAATCAAAAATTATTTTTTCCGATTACATAAAAATAAAATCATGGATAATATTAAACTATTAGAGCTTTCTATTAAATATCCAGAGAATCAATTAGACAGAAATTATATGTTTGTAGAAAAGCACAAAGATTTAAAGCTTTATGTTAAAAGAACCAAGGAGATAAAAAAGACATTAATTGCTATTAATAAGATTAATCGCAACAAAAATGCTAAAAGCGTTTTAAATGATTTATATTTAGATTTACAGCAAAGTCTAAAAAATTATGCTAACTCATCAGAATTTGCTTGTTTTATTAATGCTTGTGATACAGAAATTGATGCGCTAGCTAAAGATATTGATTTATTAAAGGATATTACAGAGCTTTATTTTAAAAAGAGAGATTTAAATGAAGTAACCCCAGAAGAATGGATCCAAGCTGTTATTGATAAAGGTTCATCTAGAAAAAAAGGAACAGTTGGAGAAGATAAATTAATAAATATATTAGTAAAAAGTAATTATAAAAAAGTAGATGATATTATTAATTTAGATAAACATTCTAAAGCTGTTGCTAAATTTCCTAAAAATAGTAAAGTAAATAAATTATTTAAAACTACTTTTGGCAAAAAGACACAGAATAAAAAATTAGATTTAATTATAAAAAAAGGCAAAAATGTTTATTTCCTTGAGGCCAAGCATCTTAAAACTTCAGGCGGCAGCCAAGATAAGCAGGTTTATGAATTAATAAATATATTACGCGATAAGCCAAAAAAGAATAATTATTTTCATGTATCTTTCCTTGACGGCGTTTATTTTAATTTTATTTTTAATAATAATAGCAAGAAAACAAAAGATAGAAATAAATACATGTCTCAAAGAAAAGATATTTATAAATATTTAAAGCAGAATAAGAATAATTATTTTATAAATACAGCAGGATTTAAAGAATTATTTTAAATTTTATTTATTAAAAAATTTATATGTCTACTAGATTATTAATCAAAGATGCTGTTCAAAAACAAGGTACAGTCACTGTAGCAGGATGGGCGCGCAATATCAGGGTTCATAAGGGCGTCACCTTTATTGACCTGCGCGATATTTCAGGCCAGATTCAGCTTGTATTTGAGGCTGGCTCTGAAGCTTCTAAGGCAATAGATGGTTTAAGCATGGAAAGTGTTGTTGAGGCTGTTGGCAAGATTCAGCCAAAGCCTGCTAAAAAAGATTCTAAAGAGCAGGAATTTGAAGTTTTGGTTGAATCAGCCAAAATATTGTCTAAAGCTGATCAGGAATTGCCTATTCCTGTGTTAACTAAAGCAGATAATGAGGCTGATATTGAGAATAGGTTTAATTACCGCTGGCTTGATTTAAGGCAGCCAGAGCATCAGCAGATTTTTAAAGTTTGGACTGAGCTTGAAAAAGGATTTAGAGAATACTGGGACAAATCTGGCTATATTCAAATTTATACCCCAACCTTTATGAATACGGCCAGCGAGTCTGGAGCAGAGGTATTTGCTGTTAAGTATTTTGACCGCCAGGCCTATTTAGCCCAGTCTCCGCAGTTTTACAAGCAAATGGCCATGGCTTCTGGCTTGGAAAAAGTCTTTGCCATAGGCCCTGTTTACAGGGCTGAAAAGTCATATACTAACAGGCATAACACTGAATTTACTGGCTGGGATTTTGAGATTTCATATATTGAATCTGATGACGATGTTATGCAGGAATTGGAAAATATGATTATAATGGGCTTTGAGCAGGTTAAAGAAAGTTTGAACATGGATATTGATATTTTACCTCCGTTTCCCAGGATAACAATGAAGCAGGCCAAGGATCGACTGTCTTCAGCTAATCTTAAATCTGAACAAAAAGACAATCTTAGCGCTGAAGAAGAAGCAGAGCTGGGCAGGATTATGAAAAAAGAAACTGGCCATGACTTCTTTTTTCTAACTCATTATCCTTTTTCAGTAAGGCCATTCTATCATATGAAGCAGGATAATGATTCTAGTTTGACAAAGAGCTTTGATTTATTTTACAAAGGCTTGGAAATAGTTACTGGCGCGCAGAGAGAGCATCGCTATGATGTGTTAAAGAAGCAAGCTGAAGAAAAAGGAATGGAGTTAGAGCCCTTAGAAGATTATTTTAATTTTTTTAAGTTTGGATGTCCGCCTCATGGAGGAGTTGGCATTGGTCCGGCCAGGATTATTATGAAATTGCTGGATTTGCCAAATATAAGGGAAGCTGTATTATTGCCAAGGGATGTCAGGCGATTAAGGCCTTAATTGTACAAAAAGTTTGAACAAGATTTATGCCTAACAAAGTAATGCATAATAATTTATCTTTGCGCACCTGGATTGAAATTAACCAAGCTGATTTAAAGCATAATTATAATATATTTAGAGAGCTAATTAATCCAGATTGCAAATTAATGGCTGTGACCAAATCTAATGCTTATGGCCACAGCCTTGTTGATTACTCTAAAGCAGTGCAGGAACTGGGAGTAGACTGGATAGGAGTTGATTCTTTAGTAGAAGCGATTAAACTGCGCGATAACAACATTGTGTGTCCTATTCTTGTTTTAGGCTATACCTTTCCAGACATGATTGATCGCGCTATTGAAAATAATATTAGCTTGATTTTTTCTTCCTGGCCAAGCTTGGAAGCTTTAGCAGAACAGAATAATATCAACGGCTTAAAGATTCATTTAAAGTTTGACACAGGCATGTCGCGCCAAGGTTTTTTTATTAATGAGGTTGACAGAGTATTGGATTTTGTTCAAAAAAAACTTTCTCAAGCAGAATTAGAAGGAGTTTGCACGCATTTTGCCGGAGCCAAGAATCCAGCTTTTCCAGAATTTACCAAAAAACAGTTTGAAAATTTTAAAAAAGTTTTAGATGTATTTGAGCAGAAAGGATTAAAAATTTTGCGCCATGCTGCCGCTACTTCAGGAACTATTGTTTTTCCCGAGTCTCATCTTGATATGGTTCGTATTGCTATTGGTCTTTTCGGCCTTTGGCCGTCCAAAGAAGTTAAATATGCTTTTTCAGACAAAACTGATCTTAGGCCGATTTTAACATGGAAGACAGTGATAGGAGAAGTAAAGACCTTGCCGGCCGGAAGCAAGGTAGGCTATGACATGACTGAAGAGGTCCAGCATGAGACCAAGATAGCTGTTTTGCCTGTTGGATATTGGCATGGCTATGACCGCAGCCTTTCCAGTCTTGCCAGGGTTGTAATAAAGGGAAAGAGGGCAAGAGTATTAGGAAGAGTATCTATGGATATGATTATAGTGGATATTAGCAACATTCCTGACATAGAAATTGGAGATGAAGTCATTTTAATAGGCTGTGATAATAATACTTGTTTTACCGCAGATGAAATGGCTGATATTGCAGATACTTCTAATTATGAAATAGTTACCAGGCTTAATCCTTTGATTAAGAGAGTGTACATTTAACTTTTCATTCAACTATGCTACAATACAACCACAATGAGCAAAGCTCATAATTATTAATATAATAAAAAATAATATGAAAACCAATAAAACACTAATTAATATTCTAAAGCTCTGTATTGTTATACTAATAGTATCAATAATAACTAATATCATAGTAAGAGCAGGTACTCTAACCCCCTCAGCCTCTCCAGCAGCAACCAGCTATACCCTTACAGACATATATACCAGATTAACAACAAATGCCACAGTTACAGAGGCAAACCATGTTTTCACGCCCTCTGCATCTCCAGCAGCCTCATTATACACACTAACCCAGATATATGACTCAATACCTACTATTACAGCAGCTAATGTATTTAATGGCGTAGAATATCTAGGAATCACAGGAACATTAGATTTAGCCTGCAATGACCCGACATTTAATGGAACGCTCAACCTTATCCCCACAGCCTACGACGGAGCAGGAGACGGTTCTAACAGATGGTGCATTACTGATACAGGAGACGCTGTAGCAGGAGAAATGCTATCTGGAAAAATAGCATGGGTAGATGGTATAGCAATAACCGGCTCTCTTGCCACCCAAACTCTGTCTGATCTCAATGATACTGTAACAGCAGGAAACTACGCAGCTACCACATTATCATCAGTAGATCTTGATTTAACATCATCCAATATATTATCAGGCAAAACAATATTTGGAATAGCAGGCAATTCTAATGTAGTTAATACCTCTACAGGAACAGCAATAGCAGGAGATCTGTTTAATAGCAAAATAGCATGGGTAGACGGCTCATCTGTTGCAGGAACATTAGATCTAGCCTGCAATGACCCTACATTTAATGGAACACTCAACAAAGTAGCAACAGCATACGACGGAGCAGGAGACGGAACTAATAGATGGTGCATGAGTGATTCTGGAACTGTTGCGGTTGGTGAAATGAAAACAGGAGAAGTAGCATGGGTAGACGGCGTAGCTATCACTGGCACAGGAACGCAAACCTTGTCCAATTCCAGTGAATCAGTATCCGCTGGTTATTATGAAACTACCACATTATCAACAGTAGATGCTGATTTAGCCACAGCTAATATATTATCTGGCAAAACAATATTTGGAATAGCAGGAGATTCTAATGTAGTTAATACCTCTACAGGAGACGCAATAGCAGGAGATCTGTTTAATAGCAAAATAGCATGGGTAGACGGCTCATCTGTTGCAGGAACATTAGATCTAGCCTGCAATGACCCTACATTTAATGGAACACTCAACAAAGTAGCAACAGCATACGATGGAGCAGGAGACGGAACTAACAGATGGTGCATGAGTGATTCTGGAACTGTTGCGGTTGGTGAAATGAAAACAGGAGAAGTAGCATGGGTAGACGGAGTAGCTATCACTGGCACAGGAACGCAAACCTTGTCCAATTCCAGTGAATCAGTATCCGCTGGTTATTATGAAACTACCACATTATCAACAGTAGATGCTGATTTGACTGCTGCTAATATTTCTAGCGGTATTACTATCTTTGGCGTTGCTGGCTCAGCTAGCGGCGCGGCTTTTCAAACTGGGCAGACCACTTCATATAGAACAGGTGATGATGCTTCCAATGACGGAACAGCCAAGAGCTATACTGATCCTGGCTGTGGTACAGGCACTGTATTGGATAATATTTCAGGTTTATGCTGGCAATATGATGACCAGGCAACTAAAACATGGAATGATGCCATTGATTATTGTTATGGTTTAGATTTGGGCGGTCATACTGATTGGCGGTTGCCTACAGTAGTTGAAAGTCTTACTATGCTTGATTATGAATGCGCCGCAACTGGCGGCTCTTGCGCTTATAGTTATCGAAATAGCGCCTTAGACTGGGCTACTGCAGGCGATAATGGCTTCCTTTGGACTTCTACTACTCCCACCGCCAATACTCCCCACGCTTACGCCCTCTACGCGGACGGCGGCCTCGTCACCACCTATGCTAAGACTAGTAGTATTGGCGTGAGGTGCGTTCGTTAGGCAATGAACCCCGTTAGAAGCGATGCTTCTAACGGGGTGAATATATAATTTGGTCATTTGGTTATTTTTCAAAGCTTATTTTGCTATTATCTAAATTTTGAGATATAATTCTATTAGAGAGTTAGACAATGATAGCTTTCGCATTTCCAATTATAAGAGAAAATTATTGCTAATTTGAAGAATTTTGGTGTATGAAGAAGAAAGAGAATAATTTCGCGTTTATAGACGGCCAAAATTTCAATCTTGGTATCAAAAGTTTAGGATGGAAATTAAATTTTGCTCGTTTTAGGAAATATTTTGCGGAGAAATACTCGGTAACCACAGCATATTACTTTATTGGTTATATGCCAGGTAACCAACCGCTTTATTCTAAACTACAAATTTGTTGAAAAAAGAGGCAAAAGAAAAAATTATATTTATGGATAATTTACGAAAGAAGCTTGAATATAAATAAAAAAGCACTGCCGAGGGACAGAACCCATGGAAGTACCTTCTCTTGTGGATAATAAAAGTATAACTCAGGTAATTATAAAAAGTCAATAGTTGTCCACAAGAATAAAACGATAGGGCAAAAACAAATAAAAAAGGTATAATTATAATATTATGAAGCTATCTAATTTTTTTATCATTTCACTGGCCATTACCAGTCTTTTTGTTTTAATTAATTCCGCCTCAGCCTCTATTACAGACGGAACTATTAATTCAAGCAACAAGCATGCCTGGAGCGAGAATATAGGGTGGATAGATTTTGGCTCCAGCCAAGGCAATGTTCATGTAACAGATACGGGTTTAACAGGATATGCCTGGAGCGAGACAACCGGCTGGATCCATTTAGCCCCGGCTACCTCAGGAGTTGTCAATGACGGCTCAGGCAATCTATCTGGACATGCCTGGACAGAAAACACAGGTTGGATAGATTTTAATCCCACAGGAGGAGGGGTGACTATTGATTCTAGCGGAGATTTCTCAGGATACGCGTGGGGAGAGAATATAGGGTGGATAGTATTTAATTGTTCTACAACCAGCTCCTGTTCTACTGTGGATTACAAAGTAAGCACAGATTATCTGCCTAGCCCCTCAAGAGGAGGCTCGTCTGCATCAAGCAGCTCATTTATATCTCCCGCAGCTCCAAGCATGGGCTGGAATCCGCAGGTTGTGGCGACAAGCCAGGGAACTGGAAATCTGACTCTGAACGCAGGCTCTGATGTTAAATACATAGCTATTTCCAAGAATACTGATTTTTCTAAAATAAGTTTGCAGAAGTATGAGCCCAATAAGGCATTTTCTCTTCCGCCTGGGGATATGGTATATGTTAAGCTATATAACCAATGGGGATATAGCACAGAACCTATTGCTGTGAAAACAGGAGAATCATCTGATTCAAATATATCAGAATACAGTCTGGTCAAGGAAAAAGGAAAATCAGCTGTATATT
>JBDRKN010000035.1:0-10874 GCA_043813955.1 bacterium
TTAATAATAATGGGCAGGAAGAGACGAACTTCTAAGATGCCTTTTGGAACTTTCTTGACAATAGCTACAATTATATGCCTCTTTTGGGGACATTATTTACTAACATTCTATTTAAATTTATATAAATAATCTATGCAAGAAGGACAAGCTGATCAGGGGGGAAGGAAAGCTAAATACATTTTTGTAGTCGGAGGGGTTATGTCTGGCATTGGCAAAGGCGTTACTGCGGCCTCAATAGGCCGTATTTTGATTAGCAAGGGCTTTAATGTCAGTGCTGTTAAGGCTGATCCATATATTAATGTTGATGCAGGCACTATGAATCCAATTGAACATGGCGAGGTTTTTGTAACCGAAGACGGAGATGAAACAGATCAGGATTTAGGCAATTACGAGCGTTTTTTAAATAAAAACATCTATAGCGTTAATTACATGACCACAGGGCGCGTCTATCAGGCTGTGATCCAAAGAGAGAGGAATCTTGGCTATCATGGAAAGTGCGTTCAGGTTGTTCCGCATATTCCAATGGAAATCAGGGATAGGATACATAAAGCAGTTGATTCAACCAAGGCTGATATTATGGTAATTGAGATTGGCGGAACTATTGGAGAGTATGAAAATTTATTATTCCTAGAAGCTGCCCGCTATATGAAATTAGAACAGCCCAAAGATGTTTTGTTTGTCATGGTCAGTTATCTGCCATTGCCTAAGATGATTGGCGAAATGAAGACCAAGCCTACCCAGCATGCTGTCCGAGCTTTAAACAGCGCAGGAATCCAGCCTGATTTTATCATAGCCCGCTCTGTTGTAGATGTTGACGAGCCTAGAAGAAAGAAAATAGCTATACATTGCAATATTTCGTGCGATGATGTTATTTCAGCTCCAGATATTGAGACTATCTATGAAATACCGCTTAATTTTGCCAAAGCCAGGCTTGGCGACCGCATTTTGAAAAAATTTAACATGGAGCTAAGGGTTAATAAATTAGATGACTGGCAGGAAATGGTTAATCGCTTAAAATCTGCAGAACATGAAGTAAAGATAGGCATGGTTGGCAAATATTTTGCAACAGGAAATTTTTGCTTGTCAGACTCATATATTTCAGTTATTGAAGCTATTAAGCATGCCTGCGTGATTAACAACTGCAAGCCAAAGATGAGCTGGATTAATACAGAAGAGATTGAGAAGAACGGAATTGACAGCCTTCGTAAATTTGACGGCATAATTGTGCCTCAAGGCTGGGGTTCTCGAGGATCTGAGGGAAAGATCAAGACAATCCAATATTGCAGAGAGAATAATGTTCCATATCTTGGACTTTGTTATGGAATGCAGATGGCTGTTATTGAATTTGCTCGCCATGTTGCTGGCCTTGATAACGCTAACAGCGGAGAGGCTGATCCAAATACGCCGCATCCTGTTATCCACATCATGCCAGGCCAAAAAGAGCTGTTGGCAAAAAAACAATACGGGGGTACAATAAGGTTAGGAGGGTGGCCTTGCAAGATTCTTAAGAATACTCATTTTGCCAAAGCCTATGAACGGTTTAGAGGAGACCAGGAAATTGTTTCAGAGCGCCATAGGCATAGGTATGAGTTTAATAATAAATACAGGCAGCTTTTGGAAGAAAAGGGATTGACTGTTGCAGGAACATCTCCAGACGGCCAGATTGTGGAAGCAATTGAAATTACCAACCATCCGTTTTTCATAGGAACTCAGTTTCACCCAGAATATATTTCTCGGCCTCTTGACCCGCATCCTTTGTTTGTAGAGTTTGTCAGAATCTGTGCTAATAGATAATTTTAAATAGAACATTTAATAACAAATAAAAAGCGCGGATTAATTTCCGCGCTCTTTTTATATAATAGAAATTTATTTTTCTGTAATAATATTAACAATCTTAGTTGGTTTTAGCTGATTATTGAATTTTTTCAGCTTTTTGTTTGTAAACTTAACAATTCCTGTTACTATAGCGTACAGGGTATCATCTTTTCCTTTTTTTACATTCTTGCCTGGATGGTACTTAGTTCCTCGCTGCCTAATGATTATAGAGCCAGCTTTAGCAAGCTGTCCTTGGTTGATTTTGATGCCTAAACGGCGCCCAGCGCTGTCTCGGCCCAATCTAGAGCTTCCACCCGCTTTTTTATGTGCCATATTATCTGTTTTAGAAAATAAAAAAGAAGTTTTATTCTTCAAAATTTAATATAGCAAGGTTTGTCAAGTTTGTCAATTTTTTAAAGATTGACTGTAAAATAAGCTTATGATATTATAATTAAGTGTATGATTAAAGATTTTACTAATGACAATTTTCAGGAACAAGTAATTGAAGCTTCTAAATCTAAGCCAGTTTTAGTTGATTTTTTTGCTGAATGGTGCAATCCTTGCAAAATGCAGGCCCTAATTATTGATCAAGTAGCTGAAGAAATAGGCGACAAGGCCATAGTTGGCAGTTTAAATACAGAAACAGGAGACAAGATTGCCCAGGAATATGATATTATGAGCATTCCAACTTTAATTATATTTAAAGACGGCAAGCCAGTCCAGACATATAATGGAGTTCAGACAAAAGAAATATTAATAGCAAGTTTAAAAAATAATTAAGGAGGTTATAGTGAAAAAAGTTCTTTTTAACTATGTTTTTAAAAAGGAGGTTGATGTTCAGATTTTTCAAATAGGCAAAGATGCAAAATTATTTTTGCCTGATTTAAAGCCAATTGTTTTAGGCATTCCAGCACTAGGCCAGTTTCATATATTTTATGAAAATGATGACTATTCATATGTCGAGTCTGGCGATAGATGGGCTAATTTTAAGATGATTGAAGAGCTTGATGACAGAATTGTTGTGGAAATAACCATAACAAAACATAGTGTATTCGAGTTTTTTAACAGCTTTGGATGTCCTCATCCATCAAAAATACCTGTGCCAGAATATTATTTAACAATTAATTTTAGCGCAAATGGAATAAAAGCAAAGCTTTCTAATCAAAATCCTTGTCAAACCGTCTTTTAAGGCGGTTTTATTTTGATTTTTTAATTAAAATCTGCTAAAATAATAATGGAATTAATAATTTTTTTTAAAATTAAATTTATACTTATGAAACAAATTAAGCTATTAAGCCTTATTTTAGTTGTCTTGCTTCTATCATGCGTTTTTACGGCAAAAGCGCAGACATCTGAAGTAGATGAAGTTTTAATTGAAGCTGCCAGCCTTGGAGAGGCTGCTGACGTAGATCAGGAAATGGAGGGCATGGAAGTGGCTGAGGTTGAAAAAATGCCAACCGCCTTTGGATTATTTTGGCGCAATGTCAGGGAAAGGATTTCTATTGCTGCAACCCTTGATCCTGTAAAAAAAGCTGAAAAGCGCCTGCGTTATGCAGAAGAAAGAATTAAAATAGCTGACTATATTGCAGAGAACAGCAATGATCCAAAATTGCAGGAAAGAGCTGTTAAAGTAGCCGAACGGGCTGATAAATTTATGGAAAAAGTAGAGGCTGTCCAGCAAGAGCTTTTGGATAATCCTGACAAAAGAAAACTGATTTTGCTAAAGAATATTGCCCGCCATAAAGTAAATAGAGAAAGAGCATTGGACAAGCTGGAATCTAAAGTGCCAGCTGAAAAACTAGAGCAGATGAATATAATCAGGCAAAGGCACAAAGTAAGAGATGAGAATTTTATGCAGAGAATTGAAGAGAATGAAAATATTCCAGAAGAGATTAAGGAAAAAATATTGGAAAAGCGAGAGATTATCAGGGAAAGGCAGGAAGAAAGGAGTACTATAAGGGAGGAGAATAAAGAATTATTGCAAAAAGCTGAATCTGGCGATGAAGACGCGCAGAAAGAGCTTGGAGGAAAGATTAGAGACAAGCTTGAAGCCAAGGAAATGGAAAATATTAAAAAAGCGCAGGAAAGAAATATCCTTATAGAAAAAGTAAAATCCGGAGACAGCAATGCTGTTCAAAAGCTAAAGTCAGTTAACAATATTGACAGGGCAAAAGTCAGAGCCAAGATTAGGAAGACGGAAATGAAGCCATTGCCTGTTATTACTCCTCCTGTAAAAGTTAAGCAGTTGAATAATATAGCGGATGATAATAATTCAGACTCTGGCATTGCAGACATTGAATAATATGAATAAACAGCAAAAACACTCTATTTAGAGTGTTTTTGCATATATTTATGAAATTAAAGCCATTATTATACTTATTTATACTGATTACTATAATTATAAGCATATTTGTATGGAAATATAATTCTTTAGATCAGCTTAAAGTAGTATTTTTAGATATAGGACAAGGGGACAGCATTTTAATAAAAGCGCCTGACGGGCAGGTTGTCTTGATTGACGGAGGGCCTGACAAGACAGTTCTGTCAGAATTATCTAAATACTTGCCATGGTGGGACAAGCATATTGATTTAATGATTTTAACGCATCCGCATGCTGACCACGCCACTGGCTTGAATTATGTTTTAGATGATTATCAGGTAGACAGGATAATGGCTACAGGAGTATCTCATACAGCGTCTAGCTATATATCATGGTGGGAGCAAGCTAATAATATGGATAATTTGATTATTGCGGATAAGCCAATGTCTGTTAATTTAGGTGATTGTGATTTAAATATTCTTTATCCTGATTTTAGCATATTAAATCAGGCTGTGGATAATCTAAATAATACTTCAATTGTAAGCAAGCTTGTATGCGGGCAAACCAAGTGGCTGTTTGCAGGAGATATAGAAGAAGAAACAGAACAATATTTATTAGATTCTAACACAGATTTAAGCGCAGATGTTTTAAAAGTAGCGCATCAGGGATCAAAAACTTCAAGCACATTGGAATTTTTGCAGGCTGTTGATCCAGATATAGCTGTAATAATTGTTGGCAAGAATAGTTTTGGCCACCCATCTCCATTAATATTAAATAGGCTAGAGCGCATAGCTGAGAAAATTTTAAGAACTGACAGGGATGGAAGTGTTGAGTTAATAAGCAATGGGCAGGAAATTTGGTGATAATAATTTGTAAATTTTGCCAATTTTTTTATTCTATGTTAAACTATGACTATAAAATTTAACCAAAAATTTATGCGTACTAAAGCCAAAAAACCGGCAGTAGTTACTTTTCCTCTAACTAGTCTAAAACCTCTTTATAGCAGCAAGCGCGGCAAAAGACTTGTCCTAGAGGTGGATGTTGATTCTCTCAAGAGAATTAATGAACCCAATACTATTGATGAAATGGTGGCAGAGGCTCGCTTAGAATATGCTTTAGGAAAAACTAAAGTTTTTACTTCAGCAAAAGGACTTATTAAAGAATTATGTTCTTAATATCGTATGAAAATCAACCATTCATCACGATTTAAACGATATTTTAAAAAATTGCCGCCTCATATACAAGACGATTTTTGTAAAAGAATAAAAATTTTTTTCAACAACCCATTTGATCCGTCCCTTCAAACACATAAATTGCATGGTAATCTCGCCTCTTACTACGCGTTTTATTTACGGGATGGATACAGAGTGCTTTTTGATTTTAAGGAATCTGATGTAGTTCTATTAGTTAATATTGGCAGCCACAATGACTACCAAAAATGGAGTCGCAGATAAAATCAGAAACAATCATATACATTACATTCATAATGCTTATTTCGCTGACTATTTTAAAAATAGCTGCATAATTATGATTTGCCATTTTTAATTTTTTTTGATACAATATTTTTAAGGTTTTAAAACCTTTTTTATTAAAATTAATTTGACTATGAAAGATAACAGACCAAAAGAAAAGACTCTTGTTATTATAAAGCCAGACGGGGTCCAAAGATCATTGATTGGCGAGATTATTAATCGCTATGAGCGCATAGGATTAAAGCTGATTGGCCTTAAATTAGTATTGCCTAATAAGAAAATGGCTATTGAACATTATATGGCAGGAGGAGATGAATGGCTGGAAAATGTTGGCAAAAAAGCAATGTCTGCATATGAAAACCAGGGTATAAGGTCTCCTTTTGATACGCCCAGGGAATGCGGACAAGCTGTGTTGGCAAGGAATGCCAAGTATTTAAGCGCTGGCCCGGTTATTGCAATGGTTTGGCAGGGCAACAAGGCAGTAGAGCTTGTGCGCAAGATTACAGGAGGAACTGAGCCATTGACTTCTGATGTTGGAACTATTAGGGGAGATTTTACCCTAGATTCATATACTTTAGCTGACCAAAACGAGCGAAGCGTTAGAAATTTAATTCATGCGTCAGGAAATGTTGAAGAAGCAGAAAAAGAAATAAAGATTTGGTTTAAAAATAATGAATTATTAAATTACCGCTTGATTGCTGAAGAGATTCTTTATGATGTTAATTTAGACGGAATTTTGGAATAAAAAACAAAAAAACAGTTTAAGATGCTGTTTTTTGTTTTTTCCACTCTTTCCTGCTATAATTTTACTTAGATTGAAGCTTTCAGTTAATTTTATGGTAAAAAGAAGAAAAAATATTATTATAAGATTTTTTACAAGCCAGATTTTTATCAGCCTTGCTTTGCTCGCCTTGCTTGTAATCATAGTCTTGCCCTTGGTCAGGGATTATCGCCAGCGCTATAATGTAGACAAAGAAGTTGCTGGCCTTAAAGAAGAAATCGCAGAAGCAGAATCACAGAATTCTGAATTTAGAAAAATGATTGAATATTTAGAATCTGATCAGTTTGTAGAAGAGCAGGCCAGAATTAATCTTGGATTAAAAAAACCAGGCGAAGAAGTAATAATAGTCCAGGGACAGCCAGATGAGCCAGAAAAAGAGGAAGTAATGAAAGAAGAGCCTTTAATCAATGATCAGGCTATGATGTTGCTGAATAATTTTAAAAAATGGGTTTCTTATTTTTTCAAAACAGAAATGAGCCAAGAATGGGATTCGAACCCATGACCTCTGCCTTACGAAGGCATTGCTCTACCAGCTGAGCTATCTTGGCCTGTTTAAGAAGCTGGTTCTATGATATAATTGTATTGTTATTATTTAACCAAGTCAACTATGAAACATCGTTATTATTGGATTATGATATTGCTGTCATTTATGGCCGGCAATTTTGTTTATGCAGGAGAAATAGGACTTTATGCCAAGCTTTACCACTCTGAAAATGCCATAGTTCAGACACAGGTTGAAGCTGTAATATCTGAGTTAATTGATAACCCTAGAGTTAATATTAATTTAAGCGCAGGGCAGACAGCAAGCGTTTTTGATGACAAATTTCAGATTATATTTAAGCCAGATAGCTTGCTAATGCCAACAAAAATTGAATTAGAGCAAATTATTCAGCCAATGGATATGCCGTGGAATCTTCAAAAGCTAAGCAATATTTATCAGTTTGATTTTGTTAATGACCAGGCTCTTGGGGATCAGCCGTTTACAGTACAGATTAGTTATGATCAGGAGAGTAATGTCTATAAGCAGATTTTCTATTATGACAATATTCAGAACAGCTGGAAGCCTTTGCCAAGCATGGATTATCCAAGCGAAAAATTTGCGCAAGCAACGATTCAATTTCCTTTTGCCCGCTTGGCTGTTTTTTCTCATTATGGTGTCCTGACTGCTGGCAAGGCCAGCTGGTATGCGTATAAGGGGGGTGATTTTGCTGCTTCGCCTGATTTTCCAAATGGATCAATTATTAGAGTGGTTAACTTAGATAATGCCAAATCAGTTGATGTCACAATTAATGACTGGGGGCCAGAACGCGACAAATTTCCTGACAGAGCTATTGATTTAGACAAGGTGGCCTTTGCTAAGATTGCCAGCCTAGGCGTTGGAGTCATTAATGTAAGACTTGAACCCCTCTATGTAGCTCCAGACAGCTATGGCCGAGTTTTAGGCGTTAAAACAGCAGGCATGGCTAATGAGCCGTTGTTAACCGCTAAATCAGCAGTTATTATGGACGCGCAGGACGGCAAAGTATTGTTTGATAAAAATGGGAGTGAAATAATGCCATTAGCCAGCTTAACAAAATTAATTGCTGTTGATGTATATTTAAAGACTAAGCCAAATTTATTTTCTACTGTGGAGTATAAGTATGAAGATGAGAAAATCACGCATCAATACTGCAGTCCCTGGGAATCAGCAAAAATTAAATTAAAAGATGGTGATAAGGTTTTAGCCAAGGATTTGATTTATGCTGTTTTAGTCAGATCAGCTAATAATGCTGTTGAAACCTTGGTCAGAGCAAGCGGTTTGCCAAGGAATGAATTCATAGCCCGCATGAATAGCTATGTAAGAGAATGGGGCGCTCTTAGCACTAATTTTGTTGAGCCTACTGGCTTGTCTGTTGATAATGTGAGTACTACCAAAGATTATGCTATAATAATAAGGGAAATATTTAAGAATTCTACTATTGCTAAAGCCAGCATCGCTTCTGAATATGAGTTTACAACTCTTAATACTAATGAAGAGCATAAGGTAAGGAATACTAACAAGCTGGTAGCGACTCATCCTGAGATTATTGGTTCTAAGACAGGATATCTGCATGAGGCTAAACACTGCTTGGCTGTTAAGATTAAGCATGATAAAGAATTTTTAATTGTAATCTTTGGAGCTGATAGCAGGGATATAAGCTCTAATGAAATGTTAGATTTAATTACATATTCTTCTGGACTATGATTAGATTAGATAAAATTAGTAAAATTTATGAGCCAAATGTCATTGCCTTGGATGATGTAAGTTTTCATATAAAGCCTGGCGAGTTTGTTTCCTTGGTAGGCCAGTCAGGAACTGGCAAGACAACTTTTGTCAAGCTTTTAACAGGAGAAGAAAGGGCAACTAATGGTAAAATCAAGGTTGGCGGCTGGGATATTACATATTTAAGACAGAGAGATATTCCGCATTTGCGCAGGCAGATAGCTGTCGTGTTCCAGGATTTTAATCTCTTGCCTAAAAAAACATTGCTTGAAAATGTTGAATTTGCTTTGCAGGTTTGCGGAAAGCCAAAAAAGAAAATCAAATCTGTTGCTCCGAAAGTAATGAAAATAGTTGGTTTAGAAAGCAAGATGAACAGGTATCCGCATGAAGTTTCAGGAGGCGAAAAGCAGAGGGCTGCTATTGCCCGCGCTTTGGTTTATCAGCCAAAGATTCTCTTGGCCGATGAGCCTACAGGCAACCTTGATTCTATTAACGCAAAGGATATTGTTCAGTTATTATTAAAGATTAATAAATTTGGAACTACTGTAGTTTTAGTAACCCATAACAAAGATATTGTTAATAAATTAAAAAAAAGAGTGCTTACTTTGCATGATGGACGCTTAATCGGAGATCAAGAAATAGGCAAGTATGTAATTTAGCTATGTTTGTATTTATCTGGCGCATAATTAAATTCAGCTTTCAGGATATTTTAAGAAATATCTGGCTTTCTATTGTAACAGTTTTGATTTTGATTTTGACTTTGCTCTCGGTTAATCTCTTGATAGGCGTGCAGGCAATCAGCACAGCAACAGTAGAAACAATCAAAGACAAGGTTGATATATCATTGTATTTAGATGCTGACGCTCCTGAAGATAGAATTACCTCGCTCAAGGCCAGGATTTCTGTTTTAGAAAACGTTCAGGATGTTAGATATATCTCGCAGGCAGAAGCTTTGCAGTCTTTTCAAGCCAGGCATCAAAATGATCCTAAAATTATTGAAGCCCTGCAGGAGCTGGACAAAAATCCTCTAACTCCGAGCTTGGTGATTATACCAAAGGACACTAATAAGTTTGATGAATTAATAGCCGAGCTTAACAGAATCAGCGACAGCATTATTGAATCTCGCAATTTTGATGACCATAAAGCAATGCTGGCAAAGATTGACGCTATTACAAACAAGGTAAGCGACGCAGGATTTTTAGTAAGCTCTATCTTTATCTTTATCTCTTTATTAGTAATATTTAATACTGTCCGGGTAGCAATCTATACTCATCGCAATGAAATTGGCATTATGCGCCTTGTAGGCGCCTCTGACTGGTTTATACGGTCTCCTTTCCTTATTTCCAGCTTAATCTATACTTTAGTAGCCATGATTGTCGTAATTATTGTTTTTTACGCCTTTTTAACATTATTGCATCCATATTTGCAAACATTTTTTGTAAATTATAATTTTAATATAATAGTATATTTTTCCAGCAATTTCATGGGAATATTTGGCCTGCAGTTTATTGTAGCAGCTATTGTTAATCTATCAGCCAGCCTATTAGCTGTGGGCAAGTATTCAAAGGTTTAGATTGATAAATAGGTATTTACCAGTTATGTAAAAATAATAATCTATTTTAAAAATAAAAATAAGCCGTCAGCGATTAACGTTGGCGGCGTTTTTATTATCCAAAACCACTAAATACAAATCTATTGATAATGCTTAGTAAACATAATAATTTCAATTCTATTATTTGTTAATACGCAAATACCGCGATATTTTTTATCTAATCTAAAACTGTAGAAAATTGTGCCTTGTAAAATAATTTTCTTGAAATTCAATGAAGGGTGAGATAAATCATTAGCTAAAAATTGTTTAACTTTTTGCCATTTTTTAACTAAACCATGCTTAATTAAATAATTAGCCAAGTCATGCCTGATTGGCAAAATAATATAAGTCATTTATTTTTTGCCCTTAGAATAAAAGTCAGACTTTTCATAATTAGCTAATAATTGCTTTTTAAATTCTTGGCTGAAATTAGTTTTAGCTAAATTAGATTTTAACTGATTAAGAGAAATCCAATTAGTATCTTCTAATTCTACTAACTGAATAGGCTTAATAATAATTTCTTTTGTTTTGGCATTTAAAACAGCCTTTAAAGTATTAGACTCAAAAAGCTGGCGCCAAGCCTTGGGAATGGTGATTTGTCCTGTGCCAAAAATTTTTAAAATGGTTTTTTCCATAATTATATAATTATTTAT
>JBDRKN010000036.1:0-17030 GCA_043813955.1 bacterium
CCAAGCAGCACTACAGTTATTGATTATCCTATAAGAATATATAGTAAATAAACTAATAATGAGCAAAAAACAGCAGTTAATCAGATAGCTGCTGTTTTTGTTTTTATTATGCATTTTTGCTTGGTCGTTTAATCAAAATATGTTATAATTAAAACATAAAGTTAAATTCATATAGTGTATGAGTTCTGTTGGTGCATTTACATACGCGCAACCTCTGTCTAAGGAACAGCAGGGGGAATTTTCTGATAAATCAAGGCGATCAAAGCATTCGGCAAGTGTTAATTTAAACCAGTTTAAGGGGGCAAATCAAGATCTTAGCCGCAAGGCAATTATACAAGAGCAGTCTAATAGGCATTTGCAAGAAATGAGATTAACACAGCAAAGGTTGGCAGCTCAAGCAATTGGTCAGCAAGAATATTCAGATGGTGATGAAGACCAGATTGCAGATTCTTTTAAAAAAACTATTCAGAAAGACAGACGTTCTCAAATTAAGGAAAAGTATAGGCAGGTCAAGGGCAGGGCCACAGCGCCGGCAAGGAGAATAACAAGCAAATTGTTAATAGGGTATTGGAAAACATTAATTTCAAGCTGGGGCGCTACATTATTATTAATTGATTTGCATGTTTTAGGCAGATTTTCTCTTGGTACTAGTTTTTTCTGCAAATTAGGGCATGAATGGGCTGAAATGCTGAATATTCCTGCCAGCAGGACACAGTCAGGACAAAACATAAAAGAAAGAATGGGTAGGAAGATAGGTGTTTTAGAAGCCACCCTTGTCGCGCTGTTGAATATTATTTTATTGATCGTGATTTTAGTTGTCATAGTACTTATTACTATTATAGTCGCTACATTGATTAGGCCATGGTGGGTTATTCTAGATGTTCTTGAATGGCTGTATAATTCAATTTTTTAATATAAATGAAATTAAATTTTCTAAAATCAATTATTAAGCCAAAACAGCCTTATGCTTGGATATTGGTGATTTTATTAGCATTGGTTTGTTTTTTATTCCCAGAGACAGCCTTGGCTGGATTAAGCGTATTAGAGGGATTTGTAGCTACGGTTTTTGGCTGGATAGTGTATGGCTTAGTTTGGGTAATTGGCCAATTATTAGTTGTAGTAATATGGGTTTTGGTAGAAATAGCCCAGTATAATAATTTTATAAACAACGATACTGTAACAATGGGCTGGGGCATTGTTAGGGATTTGTGCAACATGTTCTTTATCTTAATTATGCTGATTGTTGCCTTTTGCACTGTTTTAAGAATTCAGGGGTTTGAAATTAAGGCATTGCTAAAATCTATTATAATAATGGCTATTTTGATTAATTTTTCCAAGCTGATTTGCGGAGTTATAATAGATTTTTCCCAAGTTATAATGCTCACTTTTGTTAATGCTTTTAGGGATATTGGCGGAGGCAATTTTACGCACATGCTGGGCATTGACAGTTTATTAGATATGGATCCTGAAAAAATGAAATCTGATACCGATATTACAGTATGGTCTCTATTAGGAGCATTCCTCTTAGCATTAATTTATGCAGTCGTTGCTTTGGTAGTTATGGTTGCTATAACAGCCACTTTGGCCATGAGGATGGTTATGCTATGGATTTATGTCATTTTATCGCCATTTGCCTATTTATTAGCAATTATTCCGGCAACAAAATCATATTCTTCATTATGGTGGAAACAGTTTACTCAAAACGTAGTTGTAGGCCCTGTTCTAGCCTTTTTTATCTGGCTGTCATTAGCAACTTTAGGTGCTGGAGATGGCAGTGTTTATGAAAAAGTCTATAAAGATGATGCTAAAAATTTAAGACAAAGCGAAGCGCTCACAGAAGCTAGCAGGACTGGAAATGCCCCAGGAATAGGACAGACAAAAATTGGCACTACTGACCACATGATTTCCTTTATAATCTCCATAGGCCTGCTCATTGGCGGATTAATGGTGGCTCAGCAGATAGGAGGGGCTGCCGGCAGTATGGCTGGCAAGGTAAGCCACAAAGCCATGGCTGGAGCAGGTTGGATGAGGCGCAGAACTGGCGCCGGAGTTCGTAAGGTAGCTGGGGGAGCAGGTCGCAGAGTTGCCAAGAGGGCAGGAGAAATTTCTGGAGTCGCAGGTTTTCGAAAATATAGGGCTGATGCGCGCGCCGGCAAAGAGGCAACAAGAGCAGACAGAGTAGAATCTCAGGCCAGGACATGGGATAAGAACGTAGGAAAAATTAAGGGAAAGACTATTGGAGCGGCCTCTAAATGGGTTAGCAGTAAATGGAATAATTTTGGAGGCAACCAGGCTGAAGTACTTAGAAAAAAGGCAAATGAAGATAGATTGAAAAAACAAGATTTGCAACAGGGAATTGGTGAAGAATTTCGTATAAAGAAAGAAAAGTACGATGATATGAGCCAGAAAAAAATTGATGATATAAAAATTAAAAATATATCTGCAGGAGAAGTTAAACTGCTGGGGGCTAATTATGAATTTGATAGCAAGAAAAATGAATGGAAAGATAGTCTTGGCGGCACAGTTAGCGAAAAAGATATGAGTAAACTTATTAAAAAAGACAGCCTTGAAAATGATATAAAAACCACTGAAGCTGGTTATGACAAGAGTATTAAACAAAATGAACAAGAAGCTAAAAATTTTGAGAAAAAACAAAATGTTGCCAATAAGGTTGGAAAATATGGTTTAATTGGAGGTGGGGCGCTTACTGGAGTTGCTACGTTTGGAGCTGGCTTTTGGGGAGCATTAGCAGCAGCAGCCGGAGCTTCAGCTGGAAATAGCTTAGGGCAAGTTAAGGAATTAAAAAAATCTGGAGAGATGGAGAAGAATAGAGTTCAAGATTATTTGCAGAGTAAGATAGATAATGAAAGGTCAAAAATTAAAGATAGTGATGATATAGAAGTTTTAAATGGAATGGATGACAAAACAAAGACGCCTGTAGAACAAATGGCATATGTTGAAGAGGCTATGTTTAGGAATAAATTAGATTCTGAGCAAGAAGGTAAATATAGAGAGAAATTTAAAAAAGAATTCGGCGGATCTGTTAAAGGAAAAGAGGATGAAAAAGGATTATGGAATTTTAATAAATTAGGCAGTAAATTTGAGAAATTAACAACCGATGGGGCTAGCAGGCAGTATGACAGAGCTTATTCAAAAAAATCTGACCCTGAAGTTGCGGAAAGAGAGCGGAATAATATACAGCGTGAATATCAAACAGGAGAACGGAAAATGAAGGATGTTGATTTAAATGGTCTGAAATTATCAATTGAAGAGCTTGCAAGAGGCCTTAAACCAGGCAAGTTTATTAAAGAATTTAAGGAGCTTGATAAGTCAAGACAGGATGCTATTATCAGGGCTCTCAAAGGTTCTGATTCTTTTGACGCAAGGAGCAAGCTTGCGGGCGTAACAGATATAAAAACAGCTTTTGCTGGCATGAAAGATGTAAATAAGGCAAAGGAATATAGAGAAGATTATGTTAAAAAACTTAAACCTGAAGATATAAATGATGCAGTTACTAAAGGTACTGAAGAAAGCATAGATGCTTTAAAGGACTATATTAATGGAGATAATATGAAAGTTAGCGAATCTGTGCGTACTTTAGATAGTCCAACTGCGAGATCTGCGCGCAAGCGCTTGGGAATAAAATAAGAAGACTAAATAAAAGGATTTATAAATATGGATGACCAACAAGCACAACAATTTTTGAAAAAATTAGGACAGCTTTCAGATGAAGTTCAGTTTTATTTTAATGATGAAATTTCTGGCAGTTCAATAAGCGAAATTGCTGAATTATATGGTTTTGAAAAAGATCTGATTTATGATTTAGTTTATGACTTAGTTATTAATAATTTTGATATTAATTTATTAAAACAAAACATTGTTAAATTAGTTAATAATGATAGAGAAATATCAAAAGATTTAACTCTTGATATATTAGGGAAAATTTTACTGCCTATTGACCAATATTTAGATATTAATATTGAGCAGCTCATTATTGATAATAACGGAAATATTGAAAATTATAATTCTTATGTCATGAGTTTTAAGAATAGATTAGATGGCCATATACTTGATTTGTTGAATGATTATGTTGATGAACAAATAGAGGCTATTGATCCTGATCAAGAAAAAATAGCAGTAGATATTTTATTTAACAATCATATATTGGATGTTTTAAGGGATGAGAATCCAGAAACTCTGGCTATTTTAAATAGCGGTTTGTTATATCTTTTAAATAATGAAGAAGGTTTGCAAAAGAAATTAGAACAAATGTTATTAGACAATCAGGTAAAGATTACAAGCCAAGAAATAACTATTAACGATAAAAAATTTGAGCCAACAGCTGGAAATTGGATTCGTAGTTTTATAAACAGTGCTGGTTTAGATAAATATGATATCATGGCTGTTTCTGATTATTTAATTAAATCAGGGGATGTAAATGTTTTATCAGAAAAAGAGAGGTCAATAGTCAACAGGCTCATTACAATATATTTGAATATTAAGTTTTATCCTGAAAGCATAGCTGATAAGCCATTAACAGAGTTGCATATCATACCTTTGCCAGCTGGAAAGGAAAATAAATTTAAAAAAGTTGTTAAACCCCAGCCAGCCATCATTAAATCACCAGAACAGATTAGTTCATCAATCTTAAAGTTGCAAAAAATGGCTGAGAATTATTCTCAAGGAAGTTTAGAACGTTTGGTTATTGAAGAAGAGATTAAAAAACAGCAAGCAAAATAATATGATAGATTATTTAGAAAAATTTAATAATCTTCCGCCTAAGATAAAGAACGGGGTATCTAGGCCAGAAGTGACCAAGGCAATTAGTGATATTGGCAAGATGTACCAGGTTGATTTGGCTAGCACTGTAATAAGGGTGATGATAAAGGAGATTGATGTAAGGAATTTAGCTAATTATTTTGTTAATAATTTTAAGTTTGACCAGGCCAAGGCACAGCATTTGGAAAGAGAGCTTAAAGAAAAGGTTTTTGATGATGTAATTAATTATCTATACCGCAAAGACAGCTTGCCAAGCATAGGAAGCGATGGGATTTCTTTAACCAAGCATGCTGAAGATTATATTGCCAACAAGATAGACAGTATTATAGAGCATTCTAAGCTTGAATTAGGAAGTGAAGAATTAAAGCATAGATTAAGAAGCATTTTATTAACCTACTTAAAGAATGTTAGGGATAAGCTGTCTACACGCGACGCTTTAACCAAGCCTTTTGAAAACGGCGGTTTGGGCTTGGATTATCAGTCAGCTGAAAATATATTGCTATTAGCTGAAGGCAAAATAAAAGAAGCAGAAAATTTAGAAGTAAGGCCTCCTGCTAAGATTCCATTGCCTCAAGCTAATTTGGTCAGAGACGTTGAATATGATTTAACAAAATCAATTATTGACAAAAAACAAGAAAAACCAAAAGTTAAAAAGATAGCTCCTCCTCCGCCTGTTATCCAGCAGCCAGTTAAAAAAGAACAGCCAAGGCCAGCGCCTCCTAAGCCAAAGCCTGTTGATAATATACGCAGAAATGAGTCAGGAAAGATTAAAATGGATGACATTCAGTCTGCGCCAAAAGTTTTTACTCCAGTTGATGAGCTGCTCTATATGACTTTGAAGAATTTTCGCAATTTAGACCAGGATCCATCGCAGGCAACAATTAAAATCAAAGAAAAATTAAAGGTTTTGCAGGAAGAGGATTATGGCAAGATGGTCGCAGGAGTCAAGGCATGGAAAATGAACCCAGTTAATAAATTGTATTTAGATGTTTACAAAGAGGGCATTAACAAGGGTAAATCTATTCAGGAAATACTGGAACAAAAGAAATTAGACCCCAATGCCTTAACAGAGTTTGAATTTGAAGCTATAATTAAATTAAACAAGGAATTGAATTTTTAAATATGCAACAATTTACTGTGCCACAATTTATTGACGTAGAAGACAAGGTAATCGGGCCTTTGTCAGTCCGGCAGTTTATTATTGTTTTAGTAAGCATGGGAATTATTGCCATTAGCTACAAAGTGTTTGATTTTTCTATGTTTTTAACAATAGCAGCAACAGTTTTAGTCCTTGGCGGAGTTTTTGCCTTTATAAAAATAAACGGCTCGCCATTTCATTATTTTCTGCTCAATTTATTACAAACTCTGTTAAAGCCGAGATTACGAGTCTGGAACAAGAACGATACGCCTGAAGAGCCGGAGCAGAAAGAAGAAGCTCCAATATTGCAGGAGCCTGTAGCGCCTCGCCGATATTCTACATCCCATCTTAACAAGCTAGCCTTGATTGTAGATACCAAAGGATGTTATGCAGGCGAAGACGAACAGGTTAATATTCAATCTGATAATCAATTATTAATTTAAATATGGCCACAAAAAGAAGCATCAAATCTTCAACACAAAAGTATCTAAATATTGGCGAGATCAGAGAAAATACCCTGATCATGGACGATAACAGCGTTAGGTCTGTTTTAATGGTTTCGAGCATTAACTTTGCTTTAAAAAATGAAGATGAGCAGAATGCTATTATTGGCGCTTATGTTAATTTTTTAAACAATATTGATTTTCCATTGCAAATTATAGTGCATTCCAGGGAATTAAATATAGATGAATACATTGAAGCTTTGAAAGAAAAAGAAAAGTCTCAAACCAATGAATTGCTTAAAGCGCAGACTTCAGAATATATTGATTATGTCAGTGATTTAATCTCCATGGGCAAGATTATGAATAAGCGCTTTTATATTGTGATTCCTTATGATCCATTATCTGACAAAAAACGCAGCTTTTTTTCTCGTTTTATCAACATTTTTAATCCTATATCAGTAATTAATATGAGAGAAGGCAAATTTTTGCGCTTGAAAAAAGAAATAGACCGCAGAATAAACAATGTGATTGCCGGCCTTAATTCTATTGGTCTTAATGTTGTTGAATTAGACACGCAAAGCTTAATTGAATTATTTTACAATACATATAACCCAATGGTTTCAGTTAATCAGGAATTAACTGAGACTAATCAAATAAGGACGCAGGATCAGTCGCAACAATAATATGTTTGATTTTTTAAAAAAATTATTAAGCAAAAATGAGGAGCCAGAAGCTGAGACAAGCTCAGAGGACGGGCCTCCTAAGGAGCCAGAACAGGGTCCTGAGCATTTTGTTATGCAAAAGGGACAGCTTGAAGAGTTTCAGGAAAAGGCAGAAGCAACTACGCAGATAGTAACTGAGGAAAGAGCTTACAGAAGGGGAGTTATTTCGATTAAAGATTTGATTGCTCCAAGCAGCATGGAAGTCAAGCCTCATTATTTAAAGCTTGGAAACAAATTTTTGCGCACAATTTTTGTGATTACTTACCCTCGCTATATCAGCGTTGGATGGTTTGCGCCGATTATAAATCTTAATGAAACCTTTGATATTGCCATGTTCTTTTATCCAGTAAACACAGCTTTAATTTTAAAACAGCTCAAGAACAAGGTTGGCGTTCTTGAGGCTCAGATTTTGTCTGATGCTGAAAAAGGCGCTGCCCGCGATCCAATCAGGGAAACAGCTTTGCGCGATATTGAATATCTGCGCGACGCTTTAACCCAGGGCACAGAGAAGTTTTTTCAATTTTCCCTGTATGTTACATTGTATGGCAACACATTAGAAGAGCTGGACAGGCTCTCAGATGTAGTAGAGAATACTTTTGGCTCGCGTTTGATTTATTCTAAGCGCGTCTTTTATCAGGCTGAACAGGGCTTTAATTCCACTTTGCCTATAAACAAAGATGAATTGATGATTTCATTTAATATGAATTCTTCTCCTATTGCTTCTTCATTCCCGTTTGTTTCCAGCGAATTAACAAGTGATAATGGCATATTGTATGGAATTAACAGGCATAATAACAGTTTGATATTATTTGATAGATTTAGTTTGCAGAATGCTAACAGCGTAGTTTTTGCAACCTCTGGAGCTGGCAAGAGCTATGCCATTAAATTAGAGGTATTGCGCAGTTTGATGATGGGCACTGATATTATTGTCATTGACCCAGAGCATGAATACAAGCATTTGTCTGATGCTGTTGGAGGCACTTATATAAATATTTCTTTAGCAGGCAAGAGCAAGATTAATCCGTTTGATCTTCCGCGAGCCATAGGCGAACAGACTAAGGTAGAGGATATTATAAGGAGCGCTGTTATTACTGTCAAAGGCTTGATTAATTTAATGATAGGCAAGCTTGATTTTGAAGAAGATGCTATTATGGATCGAGCTTTGTTAGAAACCTATGCTAGGAAAGATATTACTCCTGACGCTGACTTGTCTAAGATAGAGCCTCCAGTAATGCAAGACCTCTATGACACGCTTGAAGGCATGGAGGGCGGTTCAGGCTTGGCCTTGCGCTTGCAAAAATATACCAGAGGAACTTTTGCCAGTTTGTTCAACAGCCCGACTAATGTGGAAATGAATAATCAATTAGTTGTATTTTCTGTCCGAGACCTTGAGGATGAACTGCGGCCAATGGCTATTTACATTGTAGTCAATTATATCTGGAATGTTGTCAGGAGCAAAATGAAAAAGCGCGTATTAGTTATAGACGAAGCTTGGTGGCTAATGCAGCATGAAGACAGCGCTAAGTTTATTTATGCTCTAGTAAAGCGATGCCGCAAATATTATTTAGGAGTCACTACTATTACTCAGGATGTTAATGATTTTCTTAAATCTCCATATGGCCAGGCTATTGTTAACAACTCAGCTTTGCAGATTCTGCTCAAGCAGTCCAAGTCAGCTATTGATTTGGTGCAAAAGACGTTTTTGCTCACAGAAGGCGAGAAATATCTTCTTTTAGAATGCGGAGTAGGAGAAGGAATTTTCTTTGCAGGCAACAAGCATGCTGCTATTAAAGTGGTTGCCTCATATACAGAAGACCAATTAATTACGTCTGATCCTAAGCAGTTATTAGAAATTGAGGAATCTAAGAAAGAATTTGCCAAGGCAATGGTTCAGGAACAAAACAAATAATTATTAATTTTTTTATATGCAATTACAAAATAATAAAAAAAGATTTGGTTTTTTTATAATAACCCTAGGATTGGTATTAATAGGAGCAATCATCTACTTTATATTCTTCCATGATTTTTCTGGCAAAGAATCTGGCGTTTCAACAGAAATTGAAGAAGCAAAAGATATGCCTGAGAGAAAGCAGAATGTAAAAACTCCAGAAGGCGAGGAAGTTCTTAACCTTACTCCAAGCTTAACGCAGGAAGAGCTGTATCATGAAGATGTCAGGCAATTAGCAAGCTCTTTTACAGAAAGGCTTGGCTCTTGGTCTAATCAGGCTGATTCTTCTAATTTAGTTGATTTAAAGCTATTCATGACTAAGCAAATGCAGGATTGGGCTGATGAAAACATTATTAGCAACAGAATAGGGCTTGATTATGAAGAATATTATGGAATTAGCACAAAGGCAGTGACTTCTGAAGTCCAAAGCAAGAGTGATGATTTTGCCAGTGTAATGGTTCATACTAAGCGCACAGAAATAAAGCAGGGGAAAACCAGAGTTTTTAACCAGGATATCTTGATTAAATTAGCCAAGCCGGGCAAGTCATGGAAAGTTGACGGCGCGTTTTGGCAATAAACAGGCAACATGAAGGAGGGAATAAAGCAAGCAAACAAGCTTGCTTTATTATTTTTTAACTTAATATTTCCTAAAGAATGCCTTGGCTGCGGAAAAGAAGAACAATGGCTGTGTTCTGATTGCTTTAACAGCATTTTTTTTAAATTTTGCCAGCAATGCCCAAAATGCCAAAAATTGAATTATTGGGGAGAGTATTGCGATGACTGCTATCAATATTTAGACGGTGTCATAGTAGCCACTGGCTATGAAAATAAATTAGTTCAGAAATTAATTAAAACCTTTAAATACCGCTTTGTAAGAGATTTATCAGAACCATTATCTAATCTGCTCATTGTTTTTTTAGGCAAACTGCTGAATGACAGCAATAGGCTGGCGCGGAGCAAGTCATTGCCAAAAATTTTAGATTATTTTGATTATAATATAATTATTCCTGTACCTTTGCATAAAAGAAGATTGGCTTGGCGCGGTTTTAACCAGGCAGAATTGTTAGCTGAAAAAATAGCTGATTATTTTAATTTAGAGATTGCTGAATTAAAAAGGATTAAGAACAACAAGCCTCAGGTAAAATTAAGCAAAAAATTTAGAAAAGAAAATGTTAAAGGCTGTTTTGCATGGAATGGAAAGGATTTGCAAAATAAAAATATCATCTTGGTAGATGATATTATGACTACTGGCTCTACCTTATCTGAATGCGCTAGAATATTAAAGCGCAATGGAGCGGGTGAAGTCTGGGGATTGGTGGTTGCTAAGAACTAGCTAATTTTTTAATTTCTTTTTCAAAAAAGTTTTTTGTTGTTTTAAAATCAATATTATTGTTATTTTTGAATTTTATAGGCTCTTGGCTTATATCCTTAAAATAAACCAGGCTTTTTAAAACAAGATTAATATCTAGTTCTGGTATTTTCTTGCTTAACTTGCTCAGAATATTTTTAAGAGAAATTTTTCTTAAAATAAAATAAAGATCAATGTAATCTTTGTTAGTCGCGCGACTGACAATAGTTGATAATTTCATGCAAGCAATATCTTCGATTGAAGCAATTTTAAAATTTTCTTCATTGATTAATTTACCTATTAATTTATATTTATATGTAAAAAAGCTTAATTTGATATTTTTATCAATAAATACTGTTAAGGTATTTTTTTCTTCCTGGATTTTTAATATTTTATGCCCTTTGAAAATTTCTTTGATTTTTAAAAATAATTTTTTTGTGTTTATATCTTTTGGGGAAAAAAAATCAAAATCAATACTATCACGGTGGCCTAATTGCAAAGCCAAGCCAGTGCCGCCAGCAAGGTAAAAGGTTTTTTTAAAATTACTTAGAAGCAACAAAGCCGATTGTCTTTTTTTGTCTAGGATGTTATAGAACATGTTAAAAGCGTGATTTGATTAATTTTTTAGGATTAATATTTAAAATAAGCATCCAATAATTAAGTGATTTGTCGCTTAATTCTCCCTTAGTGCCATAATTGATTACTACTTTTTTTATTTCTCGTTTTTGATAAAAATCAAAAAGCCAGTCTGTTGCTTTCTTTGTTCCAAGGTTTAAAATATTTAAAATTATCCTTGTTTTATTTTTTTCTGGATCCAGATGCTTAAAGTCATAGGACCAAAAAAAAGGTTTGATAAATTTTGGTAGCATATTTAGTATTTTATACTTATATCTTAACATTTTATTAGACAAAAATCAATAATCAAAATTGCTATGAGTTCCAATTATAACAAAGTAAATCGTATTTTTATTTATCAAGGAATTCAATAGCTTCTTTAGAATTTTTAAAAGAATGGATATTATCATGTCAGGGGGTTATTAACCGTATTCAAATTGAGATTAATTTTAAGTTTGACAGGATTTATAATAAGTAGTAAAGTAAGAATGTAATACTTTACTACTTAATAAATATGAATACTATCGTAAAAGCTACAATTAAAGGGCAGATTACTATCCCAGCTGCATGGAGGAGACGTTTTAATACTGATCGTTTTTTAATAGATATAAAGGATTCTCATTTGGAAATTAAACCAATTAATTTAGATGAGATTTCTAAAAATAAAGAATATACTGTTTTTGATGCTATACGTGATAATAAAGGAAAAGGAATTAATGCAAAAGACCTGTTAAAAATTCTTAAAAAGACGTTTTAACATAGGTGTATGGATAAGATAGAAAAAATATTGCGGAAAATTAGTAAAAAACATAGAGAAAAACTTTTTCAAATAATTGATAAGTTATTAAATGGAGAGAAAAAAGGTTTAAATATTAAAAAATTAAAAGATTCTGATTTTTGTATATTGCGATTAGGGAGATTTAGGATAATTTTTCATCGTGAAGGAAAAGAGATAATAATCGACAGTATTAAATTAAGAGATGAAAATACATATAAATGAAACAGCCCTATTAAAAGCTGTTTTTATTATAGCGGAGGTTTTATATTGAAGTTCGAACATTTTTTGATGAAAATGTTGAACCTTCCAATCAGTTAATCCCGCCCAGCTCCTTCGGCTGAACCGCTGACGCGGCTCCAAAACAAATAATTTGAGACCCTTTATTCCGATTAAAGCCCTCCCAAAAAATTTTAAAAAGGAATAGGCTAAAATTATTTGTTTTGGAGCTTAGCCTTTAGGCTAAATCCAGACGAGAGGAGTTTCTCGTTCTCCTCATATTAACATACTAAAACCAACAATTCAACTGGTGGCGAAAGTGGGCGGATGGTGGGAAATAAATAGACGAAGGGCGCGAGCGAGAAGGAGTGGCTACTTTTAATTATTTATTTCTTAATGAAAAAAACTAAACACAAGCTAGCTAGTACTACAATAATTAATAAAAATTTTAAATAGCCAGACAATATTTCAGCTTTTTTCTTTGGAAATAAATCACATACTATATATTCAAATATAATATAGTCGATTATTTACAGTACTATTTTTTGGCAAAACCCTCAAGTGCTTTTAGAACCTCTACTGGGGTTACAAAGACTACAGTATTAGATTCATCAGACGACATATCATTAATCGCTCGCAAAGTACGCAAATGCAAAGCGCCTGGCACGTCTGACAACATTTTAGCAGCCTGTGCCATTTTTTCTGCAGAGGCTAACTCGCCTTCGGAATTAATAATCACGGCACGCTTTTCACGTTCAGCTTCGGCCTGTTTGGCAATTACGCGTTCCATCTCTAATGGCAAACTCACATCTTTTAATTCTACGCCGTTAACTTTCAGACCCCAAGCATCAGTTTCTTTGTCAACAATTTCACGGATGCGTTCAGCAATCTGATCGCGTTTGGACAACAATTCGTCCAAAGATACTTCTCCGACAATATTGCGCATCGTAGTTTGGGCATACTGTGAAATAGCATAACGAAAATCTTCCACCTCAATGACTGCCTTTTCAGCGGAAAAAACTTTGTAATAAATCACGGCATTGACGGTAACGGAAACGTTGTCGCGTGTGATCGCCTTTTGATCAGGCACATCAACTGCCTTGATGCGCATATCCACTTTATTGTAAGATTGGAAAATCGGAATCAATATTTTCCAACCAGGGTTCATGATACCAGAGAATTTTCCCATAGTAAATTTGACGCCGCGCTCATACTGATTGATTTGTTTGAGACAAACAATTAGCAAAACAATTGCTATTACGATGATGTAAATTGTGTTTTCCATATATTTAAAGTTAATTTAATGCGGAGGGGGTGGGATTCGAACCCACGGAACCCGTGAAGGCTCAACAGTTTTCAAGACTGTCCTATTCGACCGCTCTAGCACCCCTCCAATTAGTGTATTTTTCTTCGGAGTTTTTCGTATTCTGCTACACTTAAATCTATATCTTTTAATATTTCTTTTAAAATACCTGTGCCTAAATCTTCATTACCATGTATAGGTATGGTTGTTGTTTTCTGTGTTTTTTTATTAAAAAAGAAATGGTGGCTGCCTTTTGTTCGGATTAATTCAAAATCAAGAAATCGCAAAATCTTTATCATTTTTTTTGCTGGAATGATATTTAATCTAGTCATAGTTATTTAACGAATTCTAGATTTTGCACTCCAATAAATTGATTTTGCGGTATTTCTTGCTTAAAGATTTCCTGCTCTGTTTCTAAGCAAAGGCTAACCACTTCCTCTAATCGTTTATAAAGAGTAGTTAATGTTTTAGCTTGGGTATAGCAACTTCTAAGACTAGGAACCATGCCGACATAATAACCCTGATCATCTTTTTCAATGATTACTGGAAAGCTGTATTTTTTTTGTTTTGCCATATATAGAAAATATATTTTATATACTTTTATTTTAACTTGATTTTAATAAAAATTCAAGCTAATGCGGAGAGTGAGGGATTCGAACCCTCGAAGCCTGTTAAGGCTCAACGCCTTAGCAGGGCGCCCCGTTCAACCACTCCGGCAACTCTCCATTGTTTATTTGTTTTCTTTTTGATATAATTAATATATAAGAAAAAGCTAATATTGTCAATTATATGGCTGAAGAAAAAGCCTTTGATTATGGCGAGGAATTGATAGGATGGGAAATCCCAGAATATGAAAAACATGAGAGAGGGCCGCTTTGGTATGCGCTGGCAGGATTAATTTCTGTTGCAATTGTTATTTATGGCATTTACAGCCATAATTATTTATTTGTTATTATTATAGGCTTATTTGTCTTAATTTCAGTAATTAATCATTTTCGCGAGCCAGATATGATTGAGTTTGCTATTATGACTGAAGGCATAATTATTGGCAACAAGTTTCATGACCATGATACTATTAAGCATTTTTCTATCATATACAAGCCAGGAGATAATTTAAAAAGCCTTTATTTGGAATTTAAGAATATTATAAAGCCTCGTTTGACAGTTCCATTAATGAATGCTAATCCTTTAGTTGCAAGAGAGCATCTGCTTAAATATATTATGGAGGACTTGGACAGAACTGATGAGCCAAACACTGATTTTATAACAAAAAAATTAAAATTATAATATTTGACTATTTGTATAACTTTGCTAAAGTAATGGCATAAACATTACTTTTTTTGTCCTCATAGTTTAATGGATAAAACGCGAGATTGCGGATCTCGTAATCTAGGTTCGATTCCTAGTGGGGGCACAGTATGAATCTCTTTACCCCAATCATGCAAATAAGCCCTGTGGGCAGAACTACTGCAAGCAGGTTAAAAAGGCTTGGCATAAATACAGTTGGCGACCTATTATTCTATTACCCATTCCGTTATGATGATTTTTCCAAGTCTTGTAAGATTGATCAGCTCCAGGCAGGTGATAGGGTTAATATTATAGGGATAATTGAAACTATTGAGAGCAAGCGCACATGGCAGAAAAGAATGTATATTGCAGAAGCTATGGTAAGCGATGACACTGGAGTTGTTAAAGTAATCTGGTTTAATCAGCCATATATTGCTAAAAATCTTAAACAAGGAGACAGGGTATCATTATCAGGCAAGGTTGATAACAAGAATGGCTTGTTTATGTCTTCGCCTGTTTATGAGAAATTAACATTAAGAGCTATACATACGCAGGGCTTAGTTCCTAATTATCATTTAACAGCTAATATAACTCAAAAGCAGCTGCGTTTTTTAATTGGCCAGATTATTGGATTAGCAGATAAAATAGAGGATTGGCTTCCCTATAATATTAAAAAAGAATATAAATTAATTGATTTAGGAAAAGCTTTGGCTAAAATCCATTTTCCTAAAAATCAGACAGATATTGATCAATCTAAAATTAGATTATCTTTTAATGAATTATTTTTGCTTCAATTACAGGTTCAATTGGTTAAAAACAAGCTTAAAAACTGCGATGCTTTAGCAATTAAATTCTTAGAAAAGCCAACTAAGGAGTTTGTAAAGTCTTTGCCTTTTAAATTAACTGATGACCAGAGATATGCTGCCTGGGAAATATTGCAAAGCATTCAGAGTGATAGGCCTACAACAAGATTATTAGAAGGGGATGTTGGCAGCGGAAAGACTGTTGTAGCATTATTAGCTTTGTTTAATACAGCCAAGAATGGCTTGCAGTCTGCTTTAATGGTTCCTACAGAAATATTAGCTAAACAGCATTTTGAATCAATATCAGAATTATTAAAAGAATTTGATATTAAGATAGGACTGCTTACAAGGAGTAATAGGTTAATAGATAATAGAGAAGAAATAACTAAGCAAAAAATGCATGAGATTATAGAAAAAGGTGAAATCCAGATAATTATTGGCACGCATGCCTTGATTCAAGAGCAAGTAATCTACAAAAATCTTTGTTTGGTTGTGATTGATGAGCAGCACCGTTTTGGCGTAGGCCAGAGAAGGGATTTGGTTGCAAAAGCAGGTGATAAGGATATTATGCCTCATCTATTATCCATGACTGCCACGCCTATTCCTAGAAGCCTTGCCTTAGCTCTATATGATGACTTGGATATCTCTATTATCAAACAGATGCCCAAAGACAGGCAAAAGATTATTACCCAGATTATTACTGAAGATAATCGCAATGCTATTTATGAATTTATACGCAATGAAGTTAAAAAAGAAAGGCAGGTATTTGTTATCTGCCCTTTGATTGATTGGTCAGATAAATTAGGAGTTAAATCAGTAAAAGAAGAATATGATAAATTATCTCAAAAAGTATTTCCTGACCTTAAAATTGGCATGATTCATGGAAAGTTAAAACCTAAAGAAAAGAATCAAATTATGGAAGATTTTGCAGCTAACAAAATTAATATCTTAGTATCTACGTCTGTGATTGAAGTTGGCATAGATGTGCCTAATGCGAGCGTAATGATGATTGAGGATGCTGATCGTTTTGGCTTGGCTCAATTGCATCAGTACAGGGGCAGGGTAGGAAGAGGAAAATACCAATCATATTGTTTTTTGTTGTCAGAAAAGAAAAATCCCAGGCTTGATGCTATGACTGTATATGATAATGGTTTTGATTTAGCTAAAATAGACTTAAAATTCAGAGGTCCTGGAGATGTTTATGGCACTTTGCAAAAAGGCTTTCCTGAGCTTGAAATAGCTAGTTTACATGATTTTGACTTAATGAAACAGGCAAAACAGAGCGCAAAGAGCATTGTTAATAATTTAGAGAATTTTCCTAAAATTAAAGAAAAATTAGGAGAATGGGAGTCTTTTACTCATTTGGAATAGGTTGACATTTTTGCGGTTTTATGATATAATTGTGTATTAAAAGTTTTTTGAAAATTAAATAAAATATAGTATTATTCATTAATTTTGGAGTTTATCATGGGAAAAAAAGAGATAGAAAAGTATTCGCAAGAGTACGAGAAAAAGCAAAAACAAAAAGCACCAGCAGGTGAAAAAAAAGAATCTTGGTGGAAAAGGTGGAGAAAAGAAAGAAAAGAGGAGAAAGAGGAAAAAAGAAATGGTTTCGCTGCAAGTTCGGCTGTTTGGATAATTTTCTTTGTT
>JBDRKN010000037.1:0-5061 GCA_043813955.1 bacterium
GTCTGTTTAATAACTTCTTTGGATAATTTTAAATTTTTAAACAGTTCGCATCCTGCAGTCTGCTTAATTACCTTTGGCACTGGACAGCCAAAATTAATATCAAATCCCTGAGCCTTATTAGCTAATATTTGCACTGCTTTAATAAAATGTTTTGGATCTGAGCCAAAAAGCTGGATTACATAAGGACTCTCTTTTCTATTATAATCCAGCATTAATAATGTTTTTTTTGGATTATATGCCAAAGCAGCAGCGCTGGCCATTTCGCTGTAAACAACATCAGCCCCAAAAGATTTGCACATATGGCGGAATGGAGAATCAGTGACTCCTGCCATGGGCGCTAAGGCATAGATTGGTTTGTTTAATTTCTGCCACATATTCATAATTGACTAAAAAATATTAAATTGCTATAGTTTATTCAGTTCTTTCATTAATATAGGGGTATTATCATGACTTATTTTATAATAGTAATTCTCTTGTTTATAATATTTTTGTTTATTTTAATCAAGAAATTTGGTTTAAAAAAACAAAAAAATTATAATATAATTAACTTGCCTAAAGATGGTACTTATGTTGTTAAACGTTTCTTAACCAAAAAAGTGGTATTTATGAATAAGCGCAGCAAAGACCCTTCAAGCGATAAATTATATTCTAAATACAATGTATCCTGGACTCTTTCTAAAAAAATATTAAAAAACAAACAATTTAGGGTTGGGTCTGTTATAGAAATAAAGAATGGTAACGCAAGAATAGCTGGCTTTTCGCCATAATGCAAAACGCGCTCAATAAAGCGCGTTTTTTTATTGCTTAATAACTCTCATTTTGCCAGTACTATCCTCTACTTTATAGCCTAAGTCTTCAATCTTTTTCCTAATTTGATCAGATTCTTCCCAGTCTTTTGAATCCCTGGACTGCTGGCGCTGGTTAATCAGATCCTGAACATTGTCTGGCAAATCAGCTGTATGCCCTATTTTGTCCAAAGACAAGCCTAAAACTTTATCAAAATCTAATACTGTTGATAACTTATCTGGATTTGATAAATCTGATTTTAGCAATTCCTGCACTACAGCTAAAGCCTGCGGTATATTAAGATCATCATTAATGGCTTTTAAGAACTTTTTCTTAAATCCTTTGTCAATCTGTCCATGATCATTTCCTAAATTAATTATCTGATTATGCAAATGCTGAAAACCATTGCCAGAATTTTGCATAATCTTATAGCTATACTCCATTGGCTTGCGATAATGCACCTGCAGGCATGCAAAACGGTATGTTAAAGGATCTAAGTCCTGCTTGATTAAAGCGTTTTCCAAAGTAAGAAAATTCTCCTCGCTCTTAGCCATTTTCTTTCCCCCAGCAATATTTAAAAAAGCTCCATGTAGCCAGAAATTAAAGAACTTCCTGCCAGTAGCTGATTCTGACTGGACAATTTCATTAGTATGATGGATATTAATGTGATCAACTCCCCCGCAATGAATATCCAGCTGATCTCCTAAAACAGCCAAGCTCATTGCTGAACATTCAATATGCCAGCCTGGAAAGCCAACTCCCCATGGAGAATCCCATTCTTGCTCGCGCCTAACACCCTTTGGAGAAAATTTCCATAAAGCAAAGTCAGTTGGATTCTTTTTTTCATCATTCTTTTCAACCCTGGCTCCTTCGCGCAAAGCGTCTAATGGTATATGGCTTAGCTTGTTGTATTCTAAAACTTTTGATGTATCAAAATATATGCCGTCAGAAGTATTATAAGTATATCCTTTATCCTCTAATGTTTTAACTAAATCAATCTGTTCCTGAATATAATCAGTGGCCTTGCACCAAATATTAGGTTCTGAAATATTTAATCTCTTAATATCATCTTTAAAGGCCTTGGTATAGAATTCTGCTATTTCCTTAGCTGTCTTGCCTTCACGCTTGGCTCCTTCCTCCATCTTATCCTCTCCCATATCCATATCTCCAACCAAATGGCCGACATCAGTAATATTCATTACATGCTTAACTTCATAGCCATTGTAAATCAAAGCGCGCTTTAACAAATCTTCAAAAATATATGTGCGCAAATTGCCAATATGCGCATAGTCATATACAGTTGGACCGCAGGTATATAATCCAACCCTATTACGTTTGATTGGCTTAAATTCCTCCTTGCTCTTAGTTAAAGTGTTAAATAATAGCATAGATTTTATTTATTCTATTTGAGCCACCCGTCGGACTCGAACCGACGACCTACAGTTTACAAAACTGTTGCTCTTCCAGCTGAGCTAGGGTGGCGATAGTACGCCGTACAGGATTCGAACCTGTGACCTTCTGCTTAAAAGGCAGCTGCTCTACCAACTGAGCTAACGGCGCAAGTAAAAATAGCTTTGGAACAAAGCTGTAGCAATATCATAACAGGGTTTTGCTAAAAAATCAAGTTTAAAAAAGGGCAATTTCCATTGCCCTTTATATAAAAATCAATTCAAGGAGCAGCGGCTCCAATAGCTTCCATTACGTATCTAACTAGAATATATGATGCAAAGATTATAATTAATCCTAATGTTGCCCAAATTAATGTATTTCTGCCTCTTTCTACGCTTTGCTCATTGCCAGCAGCTGTCATCCAGACAAAACCGCCATAAACAAACATAATTAATGCAATAGCGCCTATTATAGCTAAGATTGCCCTAACTACCTTTCCAATAACTTCAGGAACACTTATAGTCTTCAATGGATTAGTCAGCTGGGTAAAGTCTGGCAACATCATTGTATTGGAGCCTGAAGCGCTTCCAGATGAGGCGCTTCCTGAGGCGCTTCCCATTCCGCAATCCATGCCTTCAAAACTATCTATAGTAGGCAAAGCAGTATTTTCTTGAGGACAATCATTTCCATTCCAGCCATAATTATTAACAAAATCAAATTTTTTATCTACTTTAATATCTTCTCTAAAATGAAGGTCCACCATAGCCGAACACTGATTATATCTAATACCTGATAACGTACTTTCTAATGATACATAAGTACTATAGCAATTTGTATCAGGAGTATCTTTTACATATTCGCCAATAGCCTGATCAGGATAATGGCCATAAATATATGGAATAGTGCAGCAAGCTGCATCTGTTTTAGCAATAGCTATTGCAAAAACACCTAAAAGGATTAATAAGATGATAAATTTGAATTGATAAATTTTAAACATAAATAAAAAATTATTAATTAAATTATAGCAAAAAAAAAGGCGGATTGCAAATTATTTGCTATCCGCCATTGGTTATCTTATTTCAATAACAGACATTAACATATCTTTATCTGTTATTTGCTTCTTTCTATTCTTTTTAGAAAAAGAGCTACTAGTATTAGGGGTATCACTATCTGAAATTATTACCATTATCCTTGTATTGTTATGAATGGCTTCTAATTCAAAAGTGTCAATATCATCTCCTAGTTCAGTATGCTTCTCTCTCGTTAAAACTTTCTCAGTCCCATCGCTTTTAATAAATTTGATAGATTTATTAAATCTAATATCTAAAAAAGAACCTAGCGGGACATTGAACTTTCTGGAAATTTCACCTTTGTTAAGGAGAAATTCTCCTGGTACTATTGCTGGAATAACAGCTGATTGTTCTTTGTGTTCATAATATTTATCCCTTTTATTAGTGTGTTGATCCTTTTTATCTGGAATAAATAAATATATAGCTGTTGCCGAAACTATTAACATTGAAAAAAACAATATTGCTGCAAAAGAAATAAAGGATTTTGAACTTTCAGTTTTCTTTTGCTGCTTTTCTGGCTTTTTCTTGTCTGGCGCATCTGCTGGATTCTTTTTAAAAGAATCATCAATTAATGGCTCTGGTTTTAAATTCTTTCTCATTATTTCTCTCCTTCCTCTACTGTTTCACTCTTATTTTTTGTTTCTTGACCTGCACCTTCTTTCTTTTGTTGATATGATTGATATCCAACGGCGAACTGAGTTGCCGCTTCAATTATACCATTGCTTGAGCCACTGCCCATTATAACAGTCTTATCGCCAATATTATCAAACAATTTCTGAGTATTCAGATAGTTAATAATAAACTCTGCTGAAACACCGTTTTCCTTTGCTATATTCTTTATTTTCTTGCCAAGCCCAGAACCCTCAGCATCTAATTTTAGTTTTGTAGCCTGAGCGTCGGCTTCAGCCATAGTAATAGTCTTTTGTTTTAAATGCACTGCTTTTTCAGCATCTTTTTCAGCTTTTATTATTTCATTCATTGCATCAACAATATCTTGGTCTAAGGGAATATCCTTTATTGAGACCCTAACAAGTTCTACGCCCCAGTCATTTTTCATATCTCTCCATAATCTAATCTTTTCAAGATCCTTTTTGGTATAATTTAGTTTTTCCTCAGTGGGCCAAATCAAATTTCCTTTACCTTCATCTTCTCTTTCAATTTTTTCCTTTAGTAAAACCATTGGTAAATTAACTTGAGGGCTAAACTCTTTTGCTTCATCGAGAGATAATTGGCCTAAAAAAGTTCTCATAGCAGAGTCTACTATTTCTCTCAGAGATCCTTCAAAATCCTCAGGACCAAAAATAGCAAGGTAGGGATCTTTAATAATAAAAAAGAATGCTCCAATAACAGCTGAACTGCCGTTCTTAAATTCTACTTTATTTTTTAGATCTCCTCTAAATAACGAGAATCTCTTTTCCCTTATATCCACACTTTTTAATTTCATGATCCCAAACCATGGAAAAATGATATGAAGTCCGGGCTCCCACGTGCCTCCATAGGCGCCCAAAACCTTTATAACCCATCTTTCTTCTTCTGGTACTTGGCACCAGCCTGCGTGTATACTTATAGCAAAGACTATAAGCGTTAAAAAAATCGAGATAATAGGAATTAATATCTGGATTTTTGATAAATCACCAATAATTATACTAATGGTTACTGAAGAAGATGCTGCGACAACAAAGAAAATTATCCAAACAGCCGAACTTGCAGCGAAACCATTTCTTTTTTCCTCTTTCTCCTCTTTTCTTTCTTTTCTCCACCTTTTCCACCAAGATTCTTTTTTTTCACCTGCTGGTGCTTTTTGTTTTTGCTTTTT
>JBDRKN010000038.1:0-12845 GCA_043813955.1 bacterium
GCCTCACTCCTGTTAACTGAATTTTTTAATATAATCTGATGAGCTAGTTTTTTTGATCCAACCTGCTTGGCCATAATAAGGGATAGTTTTTTGAAATATGCTTCATCCATTTGCACCTGACCGGCTAAAATAGGCTCAAAATCAGGCAAATGCAGCCTAAATTGTCTAAACCAGTGTCTGACTGTCTTTTCCGTAACATGGCATAATTTTTGCGTTTGCAATACAGGCACTTTCTGCGTCCAGCACCAGAGCAGGGCCCAGAATGTGCGGAGTGATAATTTCATTTCAAATAGCCAAGTTCCTGACAAAAGACTGAATGGTTTCCGGCATTTGCGGCAGCGATATCTGCCCTCAGAAACATAGACTTGCCTAGAACGGCAATGTGGACAAAACAGATTTTTGCCAAAGATAATTTTCTTCAAATACTTTCTGATTTTGGCCTCAGATGGTATTTGGTTGAGAAGAGCAATCATAGAACAAGAGCTTAATTATTAATACTATTATTTTACTCTTGTTCCATGTTGTATAGTATACCCCCTTTCCTGGGGTATTTGCCAGTAATTAAGCATAAATTCAATAATATCATGGGCTAAGGGAATAGTTGTAGAAGACGCATATTCATATCCTTTTGGATTTTCAAATTTGATTAATACAACAAATTTAGCATCAGTCACAGGAGCAAAAGCTAAAAAGGTATGGTTATACTGTGTTTCTAAATAGCCTCGCTTGTCCTTGGCAGCGATTTGCCCTGTTCCGGTTTTGCCGGCTATGAAATATCCTGGAACCTGAGCGCCTTTTGAATGTCCATTTTCCACAACGCTGGCAAGCATTCCTGACAATACTGCGGCTGTGTGTTCAGAAATAACGCGCTGCAGCTTTTTTGGCTTGGTTGTCATTTTGCTGCCGTCAGCATGGATAATTTCCTTGACCAGATAAGGCTTTACCATTTCACCGCCATTTGCAATAGCAGCATAAGCTGTGAGCATCTGCAAGGACGTGACAGTAATTCCCTGGCCAAAAGATGCTACTGCTATATCAACTTCTTTTACTTTCTTGGCAGTCAAATTTTTGATATTCCCAGGGAATTCGCCGTCTAGCTCAATTCCGGTCTTTTCGCCAAAACCAAATTTTTTAACATAATCAGCAAATGTTTTTGCTTCAATTTGTTTGACAGCAAAAATAGCTCCAGTATTTAATGACTCTTCCAATACCTTAGTCATGGTAACAGTGCCTAATGCTCCGTCTTTATCAAAAAAAGCATTCTTGATAGGCTTGGGCCATCCCTTAATCATAATCTGGCCTTCATCATAATACGTGGTAGTTGGACCTACTTTATTCTGATCCATGGCAGCTGCCATGGTCATGGCTTTAAAAACAGATCCTGGCTCATATTGGTCAAATAGAACAGGGTTATTATATATATCAACATTTTCTACATCATTGTAGTTATTAGGGTCATAGTCAGGATATGAACACATTACAATAATGGCTCCAGTCTGCGGATCCATTACTATGACGCTTCCGCTGTCAGCGGCATAATGCTCTGCTAATTCATTAAGGCGATTGCAGGCATAAAACTGGGCAGGCCGCTCAATAGTTAGGACAAGATCATCACCGTCCATTTTTTCCTCATACTCCCTCTTGCTTATAATCATCAATCCTGCAGCTCCCCTTTCTCCGCTGATTGATCCGTATTGTCCAAATAATTCTTCATCAAAAAAACCTTCTAAGCCATACTGGCCATGGCGTCCGTATTGCCCATTTCGCACGTCTTTTTCATAGGTAGTAAATCCTAGAATATGGGAGCCAATATTATTTTCTAAATAATAGCGGTAGCTTTCTGTTAAATATCCGATTCCTTTAAAATCTAAAAGTTCAAATTTTTCTTTTTGAGTTAAATATACTTTGTTATTTTTAAATTCTAAATTATCTAAATTAATATTGCTGTCTTCCCAGTCATTGCTAATCAATGCTAAGTGAAACTGCTTGGCTAATTCTGACTCGACTTTCTTTTCTAAAGGCTCATATGGATCATTCCATTTATCAAAAGTTTTTAAATAATCTTCAATAATAGCTTTTTTGCGGTCTTCAATCATTTGTTCGCGCTTTAATTCTTTTAGTTCAAGATATGTCGGGTCTTTTAAAAACAGCTTATGCTGCTGTCTTACTTCAGATTCTTTAAGAGGTTTTTTGTCTTCTGGAAAGCTTTGTATAAAATTGAGTTCTTTTTGCAAACGTTCTTGAGCTTGAAGCTCTAATAATTTTTCCACCTCTTCTCTTACTGCTTCTTTTTTAAAAAATGAATATAATGTTTCAGCTATGCGTTCAGGCTCTTCTATGTCTTTTGGAACAGCATAAATCTGTATAAAGTATTTGTTTGTAGCAATTGGGTAAAGAGAGCCGTCCTGGTCTTGAATAAATATCTTGCCTCGTTCAGGCTCAATCTCTGCATAAAGCTCATGCTGGCTAGAGGCAACATTTAAATAATAGTCATGATTCTTTATTTGAATAAAGAATAATTTGATTATTAAACTTATTATTAACAAAAAAATAATCGCTAAGACAAAATTAAGGCGATTATTAGTGCTAGCAATAGCTTTTGTTGTTTTTGCAGTCCTTGACCAAGCCATAGGCAGAATTATTTTTTAGCAACAACAGGAGTCTCTATGCTTACATATTTGATGTTATTAGCTGATACTAGCTCAAGCTCATTTACACGTTCGCTTAATTGGTTATATGAGCTTAAAGATGTAGTTTTGATTTCCAAATTGACATTTTCTTCATGCAGCTGGCTAGTTTCTGCCTTAAGATCCCTTATGGCAAAGCCCTTTACTGCCAAGCTATTAGTGCCTGTTAAGTAATATACAAAGCTGGCAATAACTAAAATTAGCAGTATTTTGTTAAATAAACGCATGTTAACCCTTATCTCGCGTTTTGATTTAATTTGATTTAATGTTTCAATTTGTTCCATATTTTATTTTCTCTGCTACCCTTAGCTTGGCGCTGCGGGCCCGCGGATTACTTTTAATTTCTATTTGTTTTGGCTTAATTATTTTTTTAGTTAATATTTTAAGTTTTGCTTTATGATAGCATTGGCATGTTGGAAGTTCTGGAGGACAAATGCAGTCTTTTGATTCTTGTTTGAAAAAGTTTTTAACAATTCTGTCTTCTAAGCTGTGAAAAGATAGGACTGCTATCCTGCCACCTGTCTTAAGGGCTTCTAATGCCTGCGGAAGAACTGCTTTTAGATTTTCCAGCTCTTGGTTGGTTTCAATGCGCAGGGCCTGGAATGTTCTGGTTGCAAAATGAATTTTACCTTGCTTATACTTCCCTGGAACTGCTTTGGCAATTATATCTACAAGCTGTTTAGTAGTAATAATGCGCTGTTTTTTTCTGCTTTGGACAATAGCTTTAGCAATGCTTCTGGCATAGCGCTCTTCCCCGTATTTTTTTATAACCTCCTCTAATTCTCTTGCAGAATACTTGTTAACAATAGTTTGAGTATTTACTCTTGGATTTCCAAAACTCATGTCTATATCTGCATCTGTTTGAAAGGAAAAGCCTCTTTCAGGATCATCAAGCTGCGCTGATGACATCCCAAGGTCTAAGACAATGGCATTAACTTTTGTTTTTAAATGTTTATCTATGATTTCTTTTAAATTTGCAAAATTGTCATGAACTAAGATTATATTGCCCAGACCATGCTCCTTGATTAACGCCTTAGCATGGTCAAGGGCTAATTTATCTAAATCAATGGCTATTACATTGCCTTTAGTGCCAACTTTTTGGGATAGTTTTAAGGTATAGCCTCCTCCTCCCAAGGTACAGTCAATAGCTTTGTTGCCTGGCTTAATCTGCAGATAATCCATTATTTGTTCCAGCATTACTGGTTTATGTTCGGTCATACTATGTTGTCTAAAGCTTCAGCTATGGCGTTGCTCTCTTTTTCAGTGCTCTGCTTATACTTTTCCCAAGCTGTCTGATTCCATATTTCCAAACGGTCATATAACCCAGCTATAATAACTTTGTTTTTTAATTCAGCAAATATTCTTAAATATTCTGGCAATGTAATCCTGCCCTGCTTGTCAAATCCTACTTCCATTGCTCCAGCTAAAAAATGCCTGGCCATTGCTCGGTCATTAGCTTTGTTAAAAGGAAGACGAGACATTTTTTCTGCCATTCTGTTCCATTGCTGTTTAGTGTATAGAAAAAGACAGTTATCCAAACCTTTGGTAACAATACAGCCCTTTTTTAAAAGTGCTCTAAACTTAAATGGTATAGCCAGTCTCCCTTTCTGGTCTATGCTGTGTTTGTATTCTCCTATAAACATAAGTAAAATTCACCTCTTATCCCCACCTATCACCACTCTGATTATAGTATACACCACTATTATCCTCGGGTCAACTATAAAAGAGAATTAAATATTGTTTAATATAAGGAGAAAAATACAATTAAAAATCACTGCTTGCGCAGTGATGAAAAAATAGTATTATTTATCCACAGTTGTTTTTTATAATAAAATTTGAATAAACAGATTTAAGAATTAGAATAAGGATTAAGATTAAGATGTTTTTCAGTCTTGCCTATTCTTGTTTCAAATCTATCATGAGCAGCCAAATTATAAACAAAAGAATGTTCAATATTGTTTAACTTTTTAACCATACAATCAAGAACGTCAAAAATATTATTTTTAAATTCATTAAATTCTTTTCTTAATTCTTTTACTTCTTCTTTTAATTCATTAAATTCATCCTTGGTTGCAAGTTTATTAAATTGTTCTGGAGTTAGGGTCATAATTTTAAATCTTTCATACAAAGTATTATAGCATAAAGATAAGTTCCAAACAAGTAATTTGTATACTAAGATGCTGATTTTTTTGGAATAGTTATCATAACTTCCTTTTCATATTCAGGCCGGACTAATTTAATATGCTTCTTACTTATACTTTTGCCATTAATATCTTCAACAGGAATTTGCAAGGCATAAGCTAATGCATTGGCTGTTGCAATTCCAATGCGCAAAGAAGTAAAGCTGCCTTTGTTATTTTCTACAACAATTTTGCTAACATCAGATAATTTTAGTTTATGTTTTAACAATAGCTTATTTAATTCAGGCAATAGCTTTTCAGCCTGATTGCGATTAACCTTAATTGATTTTTTAATTTTAAAACCATTGTCCTCTATTTTAAGGATCATATTGTCTTTATCAGTTGTGTCTATAAATAATTCCATGTCCAAAATTTAGCATTAAATAATGATTTTGTAAATAAAAGAGCCCCTTTGCTGTTTTAGCAAGGGGGCTGTAAAGGACTATCCTTTGTATTTTGAAATTTGACCGCTACTATATATGATTACATGAATGTCTGGACCTACATAGTATATGCAGTATTTCATGTGATCAAAGTTAGTATTGGAGAAATCAGGACTTTGTTTGCTGCCTTCATACCATCCAGAGAATCCAAATGACAAATCCATTACAGGGCGCAATTCAATTTCAATATATCCCCATCCTTGATGATGGTCGTCAAATTGCAATCCATTGCTTTTGTCATAAAGCACCCAGGCAGATTCTGGCCCATGGAAATTTCCATATATATACTCCTTTTCTCTCTTGCTTTTTACCATGTCAAAATTTGCATAAATCCTTATTGTCTTAGCAGTATGATTAAATGCAAACCTAACATAATCATCGCCAAAGTCAGCGCCTTCTGGATAGACCTTGGTAATCACTTCAATAGTGACGCTTGTTGATTGCCTTTTGTCTAAATTGTCAGTAACAGTAAGGGTAATGATTTTTTTGCCAGCAATCATATAGGCATGATTGGCTTTAACCCCATGTTTAATAGCGCCATCGCCAAAGTTCCATTCCCAGTCAATAATTGTTGACATTGGATTAATACTGCCGCTTGACATAGACCCGTCTACATAAATATTTCCTCCAGTGTTGACTTTGTCGCTTGAAACCCATATAACAGCTTCTAATATAGACAATTTTTTAATATCAATTGGCGATATTTTACCGTCTCTAAAAGTAATTCCTATCATTTGCTCTCCAGCAATATCATATTCACTATTATCTTGGACCCTGTTCCATACTTGGGACCATGCCCATTCCAGCTTTTTGTCTGCATTAAGGCGATATCTGCCAATTCCTTCTATAAAGATATCTTTATTAGCAAAGTCACCTTCAAATACGTAAAAACCGTCAAGAGTTGGCAAAAGGCTTCGCAATTCCAGTTCTCCTAATATTTTAATCTTAGGCCCGCGTCCATAACCGTCTACGCCAGATTCCCATGCAGGGAACTTTAACTTATAATGATAGGTTCCATCTTGATTCTGGACAGATTCCAAGCGTTCAAGCTCCCACAGATCTGGTTCATTAAAACCAGGATTAATTCCCATATCTTTAACACAGCCAGCAGCAGCAATCAGTATAATCAAAAAGACAAATCTTTTTATCATCAGAAACTCCAAATTAATTTAACAACTTATTTATTTTTTAATGTACTAAATTTTAATTTTTTAAGCAAAGACTTTCTTTCCTTATTCCCAGTTTTATTATATACACCAATTACTTGTTTGGCAATATTATCCCAGTTATAGTATTGTTCAATCCTATGCCTGGCCTGTTCTCCTTTAATATCAACTAATCTGGGATTTTCTAACAAGCAATGCATCTTATTGGACAAATCATAGATATTTTTGCTTTCAAAACAGAATCCAGCCTCTCCTATAGCTTCTCGGTTTTCAGAAATATCACTGACTAGAACGCATTTAGATCTGGCCATAGCTTCTAATAAAGCTAAGCTTAACCCTTCTGATTCAGACGGCTGGATGAATAAATAGGCATTATCATAGAGCTGGGCAAGAACCTCGCCAGTCTGGTTGTTAGTAAAGATAATATTAGGATTTATCATTGCCTTGGCTTTAAGATAACGTACATAGCTGTCAGTAAAAGATCCTTCTCCGACTATTACAAGTTTTTTATCAGTCTGGATCTGGTTATAGGCGTCAATTAAATAGCCAAGGCCTTTATGCTTAACAATACGAGAAACAGCTACAATATAGCTATTTCTTTCCAATCCCCATTTTTTTATAAGCTTAGAACCCTCTGCTTCATAAAGATTGGCTCCATTAGGGATAAAATAGGAATCAATGCCATATTTATCCTTAACATAATCCTTCATTGGCCTTGTAACTACCAAGACTTCGTCAGAAATTACGCACATTATTCTTTCTCCAATCTTAAGCATGAATTTGGCAAATCTGCTCCATTTCTGATGTTCATAATCCCGGCTCTGCAAAGTAGAAACAATTTTTAATCTTGGATTAAGCAATTTAGGCAGCCAGCAAATTAAGGCTGGACCAATGCTTTGATAATGAATAACATCAACTTTTCTGAATAGGACATCTATGCTTGCTAAAATAGTATGCGTGATAGCATCAAGATGCTTTGTTTTAATAGACGGCAGGCTGATTAATCTGACGTTCATAAATTCCTTAAGCTGTTTAGGGGTATAATGCGGCCTGGTATATGCTAAAACTTCATGGCCTAAACCTGCAATGCGGGTAGACAGGTCTTGGGCATAGCGTTCAACGCCTCCGCCAGTGCTTGGTATCCCCTTTTGGCCTATAAATGCAATTTTCATAATCTCTTCTTGAATTAAATTTCATTATCCTCTTGAGTTTTTTTAATAGTTTCTACTATCTCTTCTTCAATAATTGGCTCTGGCTTATCAATAGTTATAGCAATGCTATAGCTCAATCCTGATTTTTGGCCAACAACTTTTATATCTTTCCTAATACTATCTTCTTTCCTAAATATTATTTCAGGCACCCTTATAATAGCGGAAAATGTTCCATTATTATCAGTCTTAGCTTCAATAATGCGCTTTTCCAAACTTATCTTAAGATCTTCATTTGCAATAAAGCCTCCGCCGTTCACAGTTATAACCTGTCCAACATAAGCATTATTTTTATCAACATTAAGCCAGAGTTCTGAAATTTTAAATTCTGTATCTTCTTCAGTAGCTATTGCTTTAGCTATTGGTTTTAATTCATTATTTAAGACAAGAATATTGGAATTATTAAATACAACTATTATTTCGCCAAAATCAGCTTGAATTCTTTTTAAGCCCATAGCCCAGCTGTTAGCAATGTTTATTTCAGAATTGTCAAAATTAGTTATTAAAGACAAATCAGACTTTTTAGCCTTATACACGCCAATGCCGTTGGAAAAATAGACAGATTCGCTGTCAGATGAATAAATAACATCATATCCAAATCCGCTGTTATGCTTTAGGATTTTGTAAAAGCCTCCAAATAAACCGAATTTTTTAAGTCCTTCGTCATCAACTACGTAGAGCATATTGTCAAGAGAATCAGCATGAAGCTGCCTATTCCCTGTTTCCTGACTGTATTTAAGGTCTAAGTTTCTGACAATTTCGCGTTCTTTGCGGTCAAAAATTTGAAGCTTGTTATTAATAATATTAAAAATGTAATTATGATTGTATCCAAATCTAATATTGTAAGGATTTTCTTTGTTAACAAAGCGGAAAGAATCAATAACCTGCAAATCTGAATTCCATATTTTTATAAACTTAGTGCCCTTAGTTGCTAAACGGCCGTCAACCTTGTCCAATGCGCCAAACCAGTCCCAGGAATTATCCTTAATCTGTTTTCTTAAAATCATGTTATCAGGATTAGTCGCGTCATATTTGTAAAGATATCGCCCGCTAGTAACATAGAGATAAAGGCGTCCATTTTCCTGATCAAACATTGCATCATAGAAAATGTTCCATTTTATATCTTCAGGCCTAAATTTGGTTATTAATTTTAATTCATTATTGTCTAGTTTAAAAATTTCCAAGCTTCCAGTGTTAGTTGTGGCAATTAAAATCTGGCCATTGTAATTAATCGCATCGCCGCTATAATATGATTTTGTCTTAGCAGTGCCAGTAGAAATAATTACACCAGCCAAAACAATTGCTAAAGCTGATAATAGAATGACTTTTTTCATAATTTTAGCTTATTTTATATTTAATTTAATGGTTTATATTACCATAATGGCGTTAAATGTCAATATAATTTACTATTTAATATTTTTGGCTAATTGTAAATAAAAAATACCCTGAAATTCAGGGTATTTTACAGATTTATATCTTAATCTACTTTAATCTTATTTCATACAGCGTAAAATCCTTAGTAATTTTTTCTATTATCTCAATTTTCAAGCCAACATCTTTTAATTTTGAATTATTTAAATAATCAAAATCTTTGTCTGGAAGAGTGAAATTATAGTAATAGACAGGAAATTGCTTGGCTAATTTGGCATATTCAATATTCATATTGTCATCTGTGAATAATCCAACTATTACTTTTCTTTCAGGAAAAAATAGCTTGTCATGGTATTGGGTTATGATTATAGAATTGTCTTCTGTAAGCTCTAGAATTTTATCAAACTGCATTCTTGTAAGCTTGTTCCTCTCAAAGGTTGGCAATAATCCTTCATCTGATCCAACTAATACAAATTGCAAAGATAAGGAGCAGATAATTAAGATTATAGCTATTCTTGTTCCATTAATAAGGATTTTAGATTTAAAAATTTTGGTTATTGAAATAATGGCCAGGCTTGCCAGAGGCAAAGCTCCAAGATAGATTGGAAGCCAGTATCTTGTGTATGAATTTCCGATTGTAAAGCTGTTTGGATCTGGGTTGTCATAGAAAATCCAGCTTCCATAATAGAAAAGCAGAATTACTGATATAGCAAGATAGCTTGTTAAATAAGCCCAATGCTGTTTTGTTTTTTTGTAATTATGCAGGAAAAGAATCAAGCCAAGGCCGGCAAGCCAGAACAGCCATGGAAACATTAGAAAAAAGTAATAATAGAACATCTTTACGCTATGCCATCCCTTAAATCCAAAATAGAAAATATTATCAATCCATTTTTTAAAAAATATTTTTGTTTGTGAATATTCTGCCTGCACTGCGGTTGAAACAATATTTTCGCTATTGTCAACAATACTTACTATAGATTGGTTTACTTCTGAATACCCGCTGTTTAATGGAGCATGGTATAGGATGGTATTCCAATACATGATTGGAAGCAAGGCAATCATTAAAAAATAGAGCCAGATAAATAACCGCACTAAGCCTATTTTTTTTAAATTAAACAGCCATATTATTATTAACAATGGAACAAGCCATAATAATTCAGACGACCTTGTAGTAATTGCCATGCCAATAAACAGGCCTGATAATCCGGCATAAAGCCATGTTAAATAATGAAGGCGCTTTTCTGCTAGAATGCTTCCAGGCGGAGGAAATAGCTTATGCTTAACCATTAAGACTCCAAAGTACAAGCCAAAGATTAATAAATCAACAAATAATACATTATGGAACATGCTTCTGCTGCTATAGTATACATACACTGGGAAAAAGCAAAGCATTATAGCTGAGAAAAGGGCAATTTGTTTATTAAACCATTCTTTGATTAATAGATAGAAAAATATTAATCCAATAGCCGCGAATAATGGAGTTAAATAAGGGATAATGGCTGTGCCAAGCCAGCTTGCCAGCTGTCCATAAATCAGGACCATGCCTAAAAAGCTCACAGGCTTTACTACCCCATTGTCTGAACGAAAGCTTCTTGGAATAATAATATCGCTGGCAATTAAATTATTTGGCTCAATATAGCTTAAGCCCTTATCTTGTCCGTATAGTTTGCTCATTGCATAATTTGCTGTCTCATCAGGAGAAGACCATTTTACAAAATCAGGATCTTGTGAAAAATAATTAAAGGCGCTTGTGCCTAGAAAAAAAATAATAGCTAAACTAATTAACACTAGCCAATGCCAATTTGTTTTAACCTTATATTTTAAATTAAAATACATATTCTTATTTTACCAGAATTGGCGCTTTTTGACAAAAAAAAGGACGGCTAAGAGCCATCCTTTGGGAGATTCAGTCATATTGACTTAACTTTGCTTAATGCTTCAGCTACTTCATTATATGAAAGAATTGGTTTAGCCTTTCCACAAAGATGAACAGCATTCTCATAAACTCCGCCATCATAAGGGGCAAAGATAGGCACATTTGGATTATTCTTGCGGACAGAGAGCGCTGTTTTAGCCATTTTTATTGGACCGCCATTTGGCTCAGCAACGTGCGCGAAATTATGCAAAATGACCGCATCAATTAATGGATCAGAACATTTTTCCAACATATCTTTTTCTATTTTCTCATCCCGTACTTGTCTATCTTTAATGCGTTCTTCTTTATCTTTAATCTTATAATCAAATTCTGCAAAGCCAAATCCATGGACTTTTACGGAATGCCCAAGCTTATCTTCAATTGATTCAGCTACATTCCATGTTCTGATAATAGTTTCGGGCATGTACAAGACAATATGTGAAATTTTATCAGGCATTTTAATCTCCTTGTTATTGATAAAATGTACAATATAACTATTTTTATAATACCTTGGTTATAATAAAAGTCAAGCTTTTGCTTTTTTTCTTATTTTGCTATTATACATATATGCAGACATTATATTTAAGCATTATTTTATTTTGCCTCTTATCTTTAATAGGCACAGTTATTTATTTATTTTTAGGCCTTAATTCAATAGGAATAATTATTAGCTTAATTTTAACTTTGGCTTTTTTTATTTACTTAAAAAAACATTTTAAGCTTAATTGGGCAAAGCCTAAATTTGAACCATCATCTTGGAGAGACTGGCTGCTTATTATATATTTAGCATTCTGGCTTTTTTCTTTTTATATCCTGTATAAATCAAGAACAGGACAAGTAATGATTTCGCCATGGCAGGTTGTTGATAGCAGTTTTTTTCTTGTCTATACTCTATCATCTGCTCTTGCTGTTTTTGCTCTATTAAAAAAAACAGCTGGATATAGATTAATGCTTTGCATGCATTATTTTCTATCATTTTCAGTAGCTTTGGCAGTGTATAGCATTGGATATGGCTTTGATCCTTTTATTCATCAGGCCTCTGTTAAATTCATAGATCAGTTTGGAGCTATTTTGCCCAAAACTCCGTATTATCTTGGCCAGTATTCATTGATTGTTATTATTCACAAGATTACCTTTATCCCATTGATCTGGCTGGATAAATTATTAGTTCCATTAACTGCTGCAATATTTTTGCCTTGGACAGCATGTAAAATATTGCCAAGGATTTTTGATAACAAGATAATAACAAGATTATTAATACTTATTAGCTTAATCCTGCCCTTTGCCTTCTTTATTATCACAACTCCCCAAGGCTTTGCATATGTATTGTTAATAATGATTATACTGCTTGGGCTAATAGCAAATAAAAAGAAAGATTTTTTTATTTTGTATTTATTAGCTTTAACCAGCATGGCAGTTCAGCCAATAGTTGGAATTCCTGCTCTCATATTTACAGCAGCGCTTCATTCTTACAAAAGCTCTTTTAAGCTTAAAAAAGAAATTTTAATTATTTTAATAGCAGCTAATATTTTTATACTCCCAGCTCTGTTCTATTCTATAAACAAAACAAATGCGGTAGAAGCGCCTGTCAATAGCAAAGCAGCTGTTGCCAGAGAAGTTGATTCACAGTTATTTGCCATGCCAAACAATGAGGAATTCTGGCTTAATTTTGCATATTTGTATGAAAAAAATATTATTCTGCTTGTTGTATTATTAATCATAATAGGCATGGCTTATGCTAGGATAGAAAAAAAACAGCCATGGATGATTTATTCAGCCCAGGCTTCTGCATTATTAATAGCCTATGCTTTAACAAAGAACCTGTCTTTTGATTTTTTAATCAATTATGAGCGGGATAATTATGCTGACAGAATT
>JBDRKN010000039.1:0-2602 GCA_043813955.1 bacterium
TTTTTTAATAATTAACGTAATCCTTCGATACAATTCTTCGACTCGCTTCGCTCGCTCAGAATCACTCAGGATTTTTTTAAAAAAATATGAAAAAAATAATTGGCATATTAATGGCAGTATTTGTGGGATTAGGTGTTATTATTTTTCCTGTTTTAGCTGAAGAAGAAAATCGATCAGATCTAACTTTAGAACAAGGAGGCTCATATGAAAAGCTTAGCAAAAAAGCCAGTAATCTTTATTTGGATTGGGATGATTTAGATAATGTGCCAGATTTTATTCGCATGACTGATTTAAACATTGATTGGCAAAGTGATAATTACAGAGAAAGAACTTATCAGTTTTTAGAGGAATATAGAGAATTATATAAAATAAATCCAGATTCTGATGTTAGAGAGGAATTAAAAGTTATAGAAGAGGAGCAGGATGATATGGGTATGACTCATATTACTTTACAGCAAGAACATCAAGGTGTGCCCGTATATGCTGGTAAACTAAAATTCCACTTCCGAGCCAACGGTACTATCTCATCAATTAACGGAACTTATCTTCCAGATATTAGCCAAATAAATCCCGAGCCAGCTATTTCTCAAAACCAAGCCGTAGAGATTGCTAAAAATCAGATAAAACAAAAATTAGATTTAAATGATGAAGATTTTGAAAAGCTTGATTTAAAAAATAGCGCTATTGAATTGTTGATTTACAATAATGGTTTATTTTCTAAACATAAAGAGAGTACATACTTAACTTGGAAAGTCTCTATCTATTCCGAGAAGATGGCCTTGAATCAGTTATTTTATATTAATGCGCATGATGGTTCTATAATTAATAATTTAAATAATATATTTGAAGCTAGAGACAGAGAGGTTTACGTAATGTCTAGCTGTTGGAATTTCCCCGGCACCCTAACTTATGATGAAAGTGGTTTAATCGATGTTTATGATGACCAAGCAGAATTAGTTTATGATTACTCTGGGTACGTTTATGATTATTATCAGAGTAAATTTACCAGAGATAGTTATAATGGCGGAGGAGGGACATTAGAATCCATTACACATTATTCGGAAATGACTATGTTTTGGCCTTTTTGTTCTGATTATGAAAATGCTTCTTGGGATCCGAATTTAAGACTAATTAGATATGGAGATAATTACATTACTTTAGATGTGGCGGGCCATGAAACTACCCATGCTGTTATTCAATATACAGCAGAGTTACAATATCAAAATGAATCTGGTGCTTTGAATGAATCATATGCTGATATTTTCGGTGAATTTTTAGAAGAGTATGCACCAAATTTTAGCATTGACTGGTTGCATAGAGCAGGTCATCAAGATGGAGCCAATCGTAGTCTAATAAATCCTCCTGATTATAATCAACCTGATCATACAGATGATCAATGTGATGAAAACAATGATTATTGTGGTTATTTAAATGATAATGGGGGCGTACATACTAATAGCGGCATCCCCAATAAAGTCGCATATTTGATTGCTGTTGGAGGTAATCATAATAATATTCAAGTCAATGGTATTGGTATAACAGCGGCTGAAAATTTTTACTATAATACGTTATCTATATATTTAATTGAAGATTCTGATTTTGAAGGTGCGTATCGAAACACAATGACTGCTTGCTTGGATTTTCATGAAGGTGATCCTATAACTTACCCCATGTCTCATTGTGAATCAGTCTTTCAAGCTTTTAGAGCAGTGGGCATAAATACTGATGCTTCTTTTCTGGAAGTAAATATTGAGGCTAGTCCGCCAGACGGTTATGCGCCGTTAACTGTGGATTTTGACGGGTCTGGATCAATAGCTGTAGGCGCTAATATTACGAATTATGATTGGGATTTTGATGATAATAATATTATTGGCAATGGCGTTAATGTCAGTCATGAGTATTCTGATCCTGGCAGCTATGATGTAGTTTTAACAGTAACTGATGATGCAAATAATAGCAGCAGCGCTACTTATCAATTAGAAGTTTTTAATCCTATTCAGCCTTATTTTATTGTATCTGGTGATGGAGTACCAGCTCCAGCAACTGTGGATTTTGATGCTTCAGCTACTTATGACGTAGCTGGTAATATTACTGATTATAGTTGGAATTATGGTGATGGAGATTCTGAGTCTACTGGTTTATCACCTTATGCTTCGCATGAATATACAACTGACGGCTATTATAATGTGACTTTAACTGTTATTGATGATCTTGGTTATACTAATGAATATAGGCATTCTGTGACAATAGGAAATACTGGACCGACTTATGTTAGTGGTACGGTTTATAATGACACTTGGACAGCAGATAGAAGCCCTTATATTATAACTAGCTCTTTATCAGTAGCTGATGATGGGACATTAACTTTAGAAGATGGTGTAGTTGTTAAATTTCAAAGTTCCAGTACTACCATGACTGTTAATGGTACTTTAAATGCTTCTGGTACTGAAAATAATCCAACAGTCTTCACCTCTTACAGAGACGATGAATATGGTGGCGATGCCAATGCTGACGGCAATGCTACTGTGCCAGCAGCAGGTGATTGGAGACAGATTATTTTTGAAAACAGCAGCACAGCTACCATAGATAATGCCATTGTTAG
>JBDRKN010000040.1:0-4682 GCA_043813955.1 bacterium
GAGGCTTTTGTTATTAACAATGACAGCAAGATTACTGTCATTGAGAATTTCATTAATACAAATTTAGTCAGAAAACCTAATGAAGGAGGAAGCTAGAGTAAATTTATGCAATTACAAAATTATTTTAATTCAGAAGCAACAAAGAAAGTTTTGCTAATAGGTACAAGTTTAATTTTTATGGCCGCTATTGTTTGTATGTCAATATTGTTAAGCTGGCAGTTTAATGCCAGAATTGCGCAAATAGAAAATGCTGCGACAATGAATAATAGGAGATTAGTAGAAATTGAAAATTTTTTAGTCCAAGCTTATCAAAGCCTTAATGCCCAAGAGCAGCTCCAGATGTCTACAGCCCCCGAAGAAGAGCCTGAAGAAGAGCCAAAAGAATAATTTGCTAAAATAAAATTACATATGCTCAGACTGCTTTGGTATAGAAAAACAATTTTAATAAGCCTAGCTATTTTAGTGATAGGCTTTTTAGGTTTTTGGCTGTTTAATTCAATGAGAGATGCGGAACAGGTTATGGCTAGAAATACAAATTATCCAAATCTTCAGGGCTGGGCATGGACTGAAACTATTGGCTGGGTAAGTTTTAATTGCACTGATACAAATACTTGCGATACACCAGAGATTAACTATGGCGTATATTACGATACAGCCAATAAATATTTTAAAGGCTATGCTTGGAGTGAGAATGTGGGTTGGATAGTTTTTAATGAAGATGCTTTTGCGCCGCCAAATTATAATTTTGATAATGCCGTTAATGATAAATGTGTTGGCATTGACTGCGAAAGTATCAGCGATTGCACTGCGTGCTTTAATGAGGTAGATAATAGAATTTACGGCTGGGCAAGGGTAGTTTCGCTTGGAAGTGATGGATGGATTGCGCTTGATAATTTTGCTGGCGGTGCTGTTAGCTTTGGAGTGTATAATAAAGATTATTCATTTACGAGTTTAACCGAGGGTAGTACATACCTAGATTGGGGTGATTTGAGCGGTTGGGCTTGGAATGGCGGAGATCCTACTGCTGATAAAAAAGGAATTGGCTGGGTATCATTTAATTCTTCAGTTAACCCTGTTTACAAAGTAATTGGCAAGCCAGATGAAATTAATAATATTAACATTGAAAGAACTGATGGATATGAGAGTACTAGCCTGACAATAAATTGGAATTCAAATATTTTAGGAACCGAAAGATTTGAAATATGGCGTAAAAGAGTGCAAAAAGCAGAAGATAATCCAGGAGATTGGGATGCTGATCTTATAAAAATCAATACAATAGGCAGCTCTGCTAGTGAATATATTGACGGGCCTCCAAGTAGGAGCGATTTGAGTTGGTATAGAGAACATAAATATGTAGTAATGGCATGTAATATTTTTGGTTGCCGCCTTTCTAACATGGTTAGCGAAAAGACCAGCCCATTTATGTTTCCAAAAGATTTTTATTTAAAACTTAGCGGAGTTTGTTATGATGAAACAGCCCCTAATACTTCATATGTAGATTTGGAGTGGGAGGAAATAGATGAAGCTAGCTGGCCAGGCAATTTTAAGAAATATCAAGTACAGTATTGTGTTTTGGAAGAAGGAGAGAAAGATAAAGATGATTGCGCAATAGCTGATTGGAAAAATATAGATGTAGATGTTAGTTGTGATTTGACTGTTATTGGAATTTGCGATGATGGAATTACTGAATGCGTTGATGATCTTGCTTGTACTTGCAGTAAGACATGCAGGGATGTTTTGGATAATATTCCTCCTCCAGATCCAACACGCTATAGCCAACGCTATAATCTCCATATTTACCGTGTTAGAGCTGTTGGTACTGACGGACTTTGTGATGATGGAGTTACTATTTGTATTAATGATTCTAGCTGTCCTCTAGGTGGCATCTGTTTAGAAGACCCTGATTATACTAGCTATAGCAGTTGGCTTGATTCTGATCGCGCTGTCAGGCCATGCCCTCGCAGAACCCAGCCTGAGTATAAAGAAGTAAGGCCAAAATAAAATATGAAATCACGATTTAAAAATCAAAAAGGCATTAGCTTGATGGAAATTATGGTAACTGTATCATTGATTGTTTTTATGGCTTCTCTCATTACTATTAACTACAAAAGCTCCAACAAGCGTGTGGAGATTATTATGACCGCACGAAAGGTAGTTAGCGATCTTAGGCTTGCGCAGAGCTATGCAGCTTCTGCTAAACAGGACAGCAACGTTGATGAAAATGTTTGGGGATTTTATTTCAGCACTATTGACAAAAATATTTATACTTTTTTTGTTAGCAATAATGATACTGGGGATTATCCAATACCAGGAGACGATAAGGTTTTTAGAGTTATCAAATTGCCTGATAAAATAAGCATAGATAAAATAGAAGTATGTACTGGCAGCCCCTGTTCTTTTCAGGAGATAAGAACAAACATTACTATTCGTTTTGTGCCTCCTGACCCGAGTACTGAAATTCATTATAATCCTAATAGTTACACAAAAACTATGATTACGCTTAAAGATGAAATGAATAATTCTATCAAAAAAATTAAAGTTAATAATTTTGGTTTGATAGAAGAGTCTGAATAATATGAGGCAGTTTAATTTTAAAATTAGATTCTCACAAGCCTGCAAAAAGCAGGCAGGTTTTTCTGTTCTTGAAATGATAGTGGTGGCTTCAATAATTATGATTGGCTTTATGGGAATTCTTACGTTGGTTGAACATTCAATTAAATTTCGCAGTATGAATCAGAATTATTTAATTGCTGTTGAACTAGCAAACGAGGGGATTGAGTTAGTTCGTTATGTTAGGAATGATAACTGGCTGGCGTTTTCGTATCCAAGTAGAACTGAGAGGCTAGCTTTTGATTATGATATTAACGAAACTGGAAATGTTGACGGCACAGAATATTTATTTTCCATAGATTACCGTATCCGCATTGATGAAGATTATGGAACCTGGTCAATAGAACGGAAAGAATACTATGAAAAACCTGTCAGCGATGTTATGGATACAGAAATAAAGAAGGAGGTCGCTAGGCTGTATTTAGATAATGACGGCAACCAATCTTATATCATCAGCAAGGCACATAATGTCAATGACGAGCCAACTAATTTCTATCGTTTAGTTAAAACCATATATGATAATAATAGCTCAGCAGATTTAGAAGATGATCATTTATATGTTATTTCCAAAGTCTATTGGGAGGATAGGGGCAAAGATTATTATTATACAGTCTCTACTTATTTATATGATTATGACTGGTATTATTAATTATGTTTAGAAAAATAAACAAAAATCAAAAAGGACTTACATTGATTGAGCTTGTAATAGCAGTCAGTATTTTTGGTATAATCATGGTCATAGCAATTGATTCGTTCTTAAGCGTGATTAAGGTAAATCGCGAATCTGTTAATGTGCAAAGTACCCAGAATCATGCGCGTTTTTTGTATGAAATGATGCTTAAAGAAATTAAAATGGCAAAAATTATTAATGACAATACCTGCGCTTCATTTGATCCTAATTCTTCTAATATAATGTATAAAGTAAAGGATGCGGACGTTAATAATAAAAATAGTATTTTAAAGTTTAAGAATTATAAAGATGAATGTGTTATTTATGAACTTGATGTTGTTACAGATCCAAATCATCATAAGCTGAAAATTAGCCGTGATTCAGGCGCTAATTATGTCGACGTATTCCCCAATGAGATTGATGTTAATAGTTTATTTTTTAATATAACTAATTTAGAAAGCGCTATTGGAGCAGCCCGCCATATACCGCCGTCAGTTACTATTATTATGGAATTACAGAGCAATATGTGGGACAAGCCTGTTTTACAGCTTCAATCCACAGTTTCTTCCAGATATATAGAATAAATTATGAGATATAAAAAGAACAATTATGGTACAGCTACATTGAGCACCTTGCTCATATTATTTGGCATTTTAGCAATTGCCTTGATTGGCATTGAAGTAATGCTGTCTGGTTTTAGAGCGTATATGCATCAGGGGGCCTCAAGCATTGCATATTATGCGGCTGAAGCTGGTATTGAACGGGCATTGATGTTGTATAAGATAGAAGAATATGATTTTTTTCCAACTAGTGGCAAGAGTTGTGATGGCAGATATATTTATTTTGGCGATGATGATTCAAAAATTAATTTTGTTACAGCTGAATGTCGCAATTTTAATACCACCACCACTTATGATTTGCCTGATGGAAATGGAGTAGATTACAAATCTAATCCACCAAAGTATTTTGTTAAAGTGGAATTAAAAGAATACAATCCTGATTCTCTTAATCCTAACTCTGGTAATCCAACCGTAGATAATGCTAATGGACACATAATAACATTAAATTCACAAGCAGCTTATTTAAATACAAACAGGGAGATTGAAGTAACCTTCTGCATGCCTGATTGTGTTATTCCAGAGGATATAGGCGGAGTTTATTATGACTGGTGCGGAGGGACTTGTCAGGATTAGGGAGGGATAAGGTTAAGAATATGAATAAAGAAGAGGCAAAAAAAAGAATTTCTAAACTTAGACAAGAGATAAATCATCATAGCTATCTATATCATGTTTTAGACAAGCCTGAAATTAATGACAGCGTTTTTGATAGTTTAAAAAATGAGCTAGTTAAATTGGAAAGACAATATCCAGAGTTTGTTACTCCAGATTCGCCAACCCAGCGT
>JBDRKN010000041.1:0-2155 GCA_043813955.1 bacterium
CGTTCAAAGTATAAATGGATCTTGTCCATTTATTGATGATAATGGAGTTTCTTTATGCAAGGATGAAAATAGTAATGATACTTTAGATTATGCTACTTTGGATTATACAACCGATGTTCGCAAATGGGTAAGACTGTCAGGCAAGTTTAATTTAAATTATGATGATGACAGGATACGAATTGGCATTTATGTAGCAGATGGGGGCCAGGCATATTTTGATGATGTCCGGATTGAGCCAGGATTGAATATTAAAGATGAGCAATATATACATAGTAGCTGCCGTATTTATGCAGAGCGCGATTCTATGTCATGTGATTATTACAAGGATAATGGTCTAAGGAAGAAAGGATGGTCTGGATATTGTTTGGAATTTGATCCAAGAGATTATTCTAGCTGTTTGATGTGGTATCCGATTGATAAAATAGAAGCAGAAGCCTTTGAAGAAGGAGCTGCCTTGAATTTTGGAAAAGATATCTATTATTGTATTGAAGCCTATGACCAGTGCAATGAGAATATACCAGTTCAGCCAGAAATGTATTGCAAAACATTTATTAAGGTTAATAAGGAAAAATACTGGTATGACAGGCTTGAGGAGGGCAGTAATTATTCAATCCCAGCTTCTATTTTAACAAATAGGGGCAGCGGGTTAAGTGTGGATTTTGGAGTTACAAGCGATATTAAAGTTGGGGGCAAGATAGAAGGGCTAGAGATGGTTTCACAAAATATTAGCGATAATTCATTATATGGAGCATATAATTCTATTGATACGTTGGGCTATGAAAAAATTGCAGCTGGCATTCAGGGAGATAAAATTTATTCATTTTTGCCGTATTATGGTGTTAGCTATGCCGCCACGGGCGGAAAGAATGATGAATATTTTTGCAGGGCTACTTTAGATAGAGACGGGAAAGATAGGCCTATCGAAGTAAGCGAAGTAGGTGGTTCTACCGCATCTAATAGGCAGAATTTAGGTATATTTGATGATTGCTATGTAGGTATTGCCACGCAATGGGATGATTGCAATCAAAGTGGCTTAAATACATGTTGTGGCAACTATACAAATAGAAGTTGTAGCAATGACAATGTTGATTGGAAAGGTTGCCCTAACATTTTTGAATGTAAAACATATTTATGCACAGAAACTAGTACCGATCAAAATCAAGGAGATGCTTGTAATCCTGAAGAAAGAATTAGAGGAGAGAAATATTATACAGATAATGAATTATGGCGATATGGAAGTCAGCCGAGCACAAGATGTAAGGTATATGCAATGGATGGAGGTTTGAAGAAGGGATATGCCAAAGATACTGGTAGTGATAATGATGATGTTGGCTGTTTCTTTGATTGCTTTAACCATATTGGAGAATATAGCGTAGCTGATAATCCGAATAAAGCGGCTGATGCAATTGAGAGGTTGTTTACAGATGTTGAGGCATGCTATCAATGGGATGGCGTTGGCGAATATAAGGAATCCTCAGATGGAGCTGGTATTACAAAAGAAACAAGAATAATAACATCTAATGATGGTGAAGAAATAAAAGTTCCTGTATACACATGCGGGTCTATAAAAAATAGAATCAATCCTCCAGAAGAACCATGCCCACTTGAAGGTAGGCCAGATTCAGAGCCTAATTTCTGTTATGTCAATCCAGAAGTATCTAATGTAAAATCTGATCAGAGACTGCTTGTAGGTGAACTGCTTGTAGGTGATATGTATTATAAAGTAAATAAGAAGGGTTGGATTATGATTCAGTTTAATAGTAAGGTTGATTCCCAGCAGCTTCCATTGAAGAAATATGTAGTTGATTTAGGATATGAGATTTCAAGCGGAAATAACGCTAAAATAAGCAGGAATGTTAATATGTATGCGCGTCCTACAGAAAACGATCCTCATATAGTTAATCATTTTTTTGATTATGATAAAGTATGTATTAATAGCATTATTAATTCTGATATTAATGGTATATACTGTGATATTTCTCCAAGCGTAACTATTGAAGATAACTGGGGAAATCCAAGCAGCACTACAGTTATTGATTATCCTATAAGAATATATAGTAAATAAACTAATAATGAGCAAAAAACAGCAGTTAATCAGATAGCTGCTGTTTTTGTTTTTATTATGCATTTTTGCTTGGTCGTTTAATCAAAATAT
>JBDRKN010000042.1:0-3067 GCA_043813955.1 bacterium
CAATAATATTAAATTATCGCAACTTTGTCCAGCAGGCTTTCTAAAATATGCACGCGCAATAATAGCATGCCTGAAACTAGCATAATAACTATTAGCGACTGAATAATCACTGACTTGCGCTGAATGCTGATTCTAATAATAATATTAACTAACAAAGCAATAATCAAAACAGCTAAAACTATTAAATAAATATATTTTGATATAATAATCATCTTGCTGGCTTTGCCAGCTTTTGTGTTATCAGCTATTGATGTCCATGCTATATCCTGATTAGGCTCTGTTTCTAATAGAATATTAGGGCTTATCTTGACCTGGGGCTTGACTGTTTGAGCTGACAAAACAGATACTTGTTCATTATCAACTAATTTTGGCTCTAATTTCTGATCTGGCTCTGTGTCATCTGACATAGCTAAGCTGGATGATTTTGTAGTAGCAAAGAGCTCAACCAAAATATTAGTAAGCTCTCCGTTTAGCTCTCCGCTAACAACTGCCAAACCCATGTCATCATATTTATCATTAAGAATATTTTTTTTATGGGATTCAGACTGCATTAATGCATTATGAGCAGATTGAGCAGAGGAAAAATTCATAGCTAAATTCTCTCCAACTAGCATATATTGATATTGGCCGCGGTCAATCCAATTCCATGGCTTTTTGCCGTCAGGCCCGTGGTGGGCAAAATAGCCCTGCTCAAGCATGTCCTTTGCCTTGGCCAAGGCTGCTTCTGACAGCTTAGGATTTAACTCATACGATTCTAATCCATTTGTAATCCTTGTCTGATTTGTGAGCTCTATAATCTGTTTTGCGATTTGTTCTGACATTTCAGCCCTGTCTGGATAAATCCAAAACAAATAGCCTATTAAGCTTACTTTTAAAACTATTAATATTAAAATAATGGCCATTAACGGCTTAGGCCTTAAAATCTTAGGCCTATGGTCATTATGGTCATTAGGTATGAAATAGTCTTTAAAAACTGAGCCAGATCCTTGAACAAACTCTCCAACAGACTGATCTTTCTTAATCAGCTTATCAACCTGATCTTTTTCTTTTTCCGCAAAATCCTCAAAATTATCAACCAAAGCATTAATACGGCCAGTATTAAACAGCCAAACAAATAATTTAGCTAAAATTCCGCCTAATAGCAGATATTTTAACCATTTTTTTCTAGTTTTCCCCATATGCTGTATTATAGCATATATGAGGCAAATTAATCATTAGTAATCAAGAGGTTGATATAAAAAGCATTATATTGTATAACAAGGGATATAAGAATAAAAATTAGTTTTATTTTTTGTTTAATGTAAGCCAATAATAAAAAACTGTAAGAGCTATTGACACGTTATACATGTATGATATAATAGTAATGTATCTGTGGGCGAAAGCCTTGTTCGGACAAGATATATCTAAGCCGAAACCAGGTATAAATAAAAATACCTCGGCAGAGGTATTTTTATTTTTCTGCAAATTTTCTATATAAGGCTTAAGTTAAAATACAAATATGAAATTAAAAATTGAATTACAATACGATTTTGAATATCAAGGATTTGTTGCTAATTGTCCTTCTTTGCCAGGGTGTATGTCTCAAGGAAAAACTAAAGAAGAAGCATTGAAAAATATCAAGGAAGCTACTCATGGATATATTGAGGTGTTAAAAAAACATCATCATATCGCGCCATTAGAAGCAAAAAAAGTAAATTAAATTTTTAAATGCTATCCATCAAGTCTGCAATCGCTACAATCCTTTGCTCGTCTGAAAACAATGGATGGCATGTAAATAAAGTCAAAATAGATTTGTCAGACGGCTCTAAAATAGATACATCGGTTTTGTCAATAATCTTAATTTTATGAATCTGGTAATAATATTCCTTATTATCCCAGATTACTGAAACAATATCGTCAAGCCTTAGCTTGTCAAATAAATAAAATGTTAAATTGCTTGGAGGAAGATACTTAAACCTATGTCCTGTAATCACTGTATTGCCTCCCTGATCAGGCGTAGAGCTTACTGGAAGCCTCCAGGCTCCTCTATTAAGCCCTTGCTCAGCATTTCCTGCTTCCACAATCGGAGAATTAACTCCTATCTTGCTGATAATTAATCTGTTTCCATATGCTTGTTCATTCTGAACAAGCTCTTTTTCTATCTTAGCAGTCTCTATTTTAACATGTTCAATATCTTTAAACACCTCTGGATCAGTATTAATATTCTCTATTCTGTACTTTACGGCTGGATAAACAGGAATAGCAATAATATATACAGCTATTCCTAAAGCTAAAAACTCTAGTATTAAGACTAGAATTTTCAGCCTCCTATCTTGTTTTTTCTCTTTTAACATTTATTAATTGAGAATTTTTGTCTTAAAATTAAGCTAGCTGACATTATAGCAGCAAATCCAATTAAAAGATAGATCAATTCATTTCTATCAAATCCTGTAACTGCCAAAACTTCTGGTTTCCTTATTTCTAATCCCAAAACAGCAGCAATTGGATCATGATTATCAGCTTTTACCTCTGCTGTATTAAGATATATGCCATCTGCTATGTCTTTGCTAACAAGAACCACATAATCAATTGTCTTGCTCATTCCTGGCTCTAAATCGCCAATAATCCATTCCTGTTCAGTGTTAGATTCTCCATTATAGCTAAAATATGTCAGACCCTCAGGCAAGCCGTCGTATAGAATTGTATTAAATGCTGTTAAATTTCCATTATTAGTAACTACTACCTTGTAGTCAACATTATCGCCAGGATTAGCAAAATCTATATTTACTGTCTTGTTGATTGCCAATAATGGAGCACTTTCTTCTCCAAGAACGATTGTATCATCGCCTCCATTGCCGCCAACTCCCTCTATAGTGCTTACAGAAATTTCTGTTCCGTAAATTTCAGGAGAAGCGCTGGATAAAGGCCTGAAGTAATACATAGTAAACGGATCTAATCCTGTAATGGTTACTGAATGTCCTGTCACTTTAGTCTCATCTTTTTCAGTAGACCAGGCATATCCGTAATTAGGAGCTGATTCGCCTGTAATATCAGAATGAGAAACAGTATCATAAATCACTCGTGAAGT
>JBDRKN010000043.1:0-14083 GCA_043813955.1 bacterium
GTACCATCATGTTACCCCAGAATATCTGCCAGAATACGTGAGTGAATTTTGCGTCAGATTTTCCTCGCCAGAAATTTTTGATTCTCCGCTAACCTATCTGGAAAAATCATTATAGCTTGTTCCATCTTGTATTGATTGCCCTTGATTTTTTATTAAGCATTTGGTAAGATAAATTTTAGTTTTGGGGATATAGCTCAGATGGTCAGAGCGCCTGATTCACGTTCAGGAGTCAGAGGTTCGAGTCCTTTTATCCCCACTCATCGTTCTTTATACAATGCAGGGGTAGCTCAGTTGGCAGAGCAACTAGCCTAAAAAGCTAGAATGTCGGTGGTTCAAACCCATCCCCCTGCTTCATTTTTCGCGCATTTTGCGTGCGAAGCCGTTATAATAAATAGCGGCTTTTTTATTTTTCTCAATTTTATGGTATAATATAGGAAAACAAAATTTATGATAAAAACTAATTTTGCCTTTTACGCAAGCAAAGTTTTGGCTGACATTGCCAAAGATTTAATTTACTTTCCTGTATGGTGGTATACCAAGGGAGCGTGGAAGATGCTGGCTTGGATAAAGAATTTTTTGCATAATATGCTTAAGTCTTTAGCATTGCTGGTCTGGGTAAAGAATTTGTTTGTTCCAATGTATGGGCAGCGTGATATTGCTGGCTTTTTTATTAGCTTCTTCATGCGTTTATTCCAGATAATTTTTAGGAGTCTGGCGTTTTTGTTTTTTGTCATATTAAGTTTAATCGCAATAATCATATGGCTTAGCTTGCCTATTGTGTTAATTTATCAAATTGTTTTGCAATTCAATGGTTGAGGAAAAACAGCCTGAAGCTGATCCAATTAAATTTATTACATGTCCTAACTGCAATGGAAGCGGAAGGGCTAAGATTGGTCCGTGCAAAAACTGCCATGGCTTGGGTTTTGGCGCTTTTTTTGAAGATAAATTTTTCTATTTTAACCACCACATTACTAATACAACTATTGCCTTGGATCATTTTAAAAAAACCATTTACTTTTTTTTGGATTTAATTACCTATGTTCTTGGGGGAATGGGCTTGATTAGCCTAGGCTGGTGGCTGTATCAGGTTTCAGAGAGCCTAGCTTCTCTGGGTGATCTATTTTTCTGGCAGTCAGATAGTTATCTGGTTTTGATTTTTTGGCTTAGCATTTTTGTTGACATGTTCATTATTTACCGTGTTTCTGAAAAGTATGATGATGAAAAAAAGATTCCAAAGCCTGATTATGACAAGATGCATAGTGTCCATAGTCTTCCTAATACCTGGCAGGAATTGAGCAAAACCAAGAAAAGAATTAATGTCATAGACGGCTGTGATGAAAAAGTTTTAGAAGCGCTGGCTAAGGCGCATAGCATAGCTGGAAAGTTTAAGCATGATCAGATTAGGGCAATACATATCTTCGGAGGCCTGCTTGCTGTTAGCGGGGAAGTAAGCGCGCTTTTTGGCCGTTTAAATGTTGACCAGCAGGTATTTGCGAGCAAGCTTGGAAATCAGCTGAATAAGCTGCCAGAAGTTAATCAGCCTGTAAATTTTGGCAATGAAGCAAAAGAAGTAATGATTCGCTCATATATTAAAGCTTACAAAGCATGCCTTGACCATATTAGTCCGATTGGCTTGATGCTGCCATGCTATGGACAGGATGAAAATATTATTGAGATTCTCTATGATATGGAAGTTGACAAAGACAAGCTGGCTAATGTTGTGGCCTGGTTTAGGATTAATGAAAGATTAATTAAGAATTACAAGCTATATTCAAAAATGGCTCGCTTTAAGCCGTCTAATACCATGGATAGGGCATATACTGCCTTAGCCACGCCTTTGCTTAATAATTTTTCATATGATTTAACTTTGGCGGCTAAATACGGCAGGCTGGATTTATGCGTTGGGCGTGATAAGGAAATAGCTAAAATTCTTTCTGCTTTGGAGAGCGGAAATTATGGCGTTCTTCTGGTCGGGCCTGAAGGAGTGGGCAAAAATACTATTATGGGAGGCATAGCCCAATTAATGGTAACCGAGCAGGTGCCTAAGATGCTTCGCGACAAGCGGTTATTAGAACTTGATATAGCCCAAATGATTGGAGGAGCCACTCCTGCGCAGGCGCAGGAGAGAATGCTTATTATTGTCAATGAAATAGCAAGAGCTAAGAATATTATCCTCTATATTAAAGATATTGAGAATATTGCAGGAATTACCTCAGGCCAGGAACAAAGCCTTGATTTGTCTGAAATATTAATCAATGCCTTGAACCGACGCACAATGATAGCTTTTGCTTCTGCTACTGATGTTAATTATCATAAGTATATTGAAGGTTTGCCATTAGATTCGGGCATGTCCAAGGTCATGGTTGGCGAGCCAGAGATTAATAATGCTATTCAGATGATTGAAAGCAAGATAGCTTTTTTAGAAACCAAGTATCAGGTCTATTTTTCCTACAGCTCTATTGCTGACGCAGTTATGCTTACTGATAAATATATGCATGACAAGCATTTGCCAGCCAAGGCTATAGAGGTATTAGAAGCTACGGTTGTTCATGTTTCAAAAATTAAAGGTCCAAAAGCTTTGGTTGAGAGGGAAGATGTTGCTCGAATAATCAGCGATAAGACGCGGATTCCAGTTACCAGGGTAAGCCAGGAAGAAAGCCATGAATTATTAAACTTAGAACAAAAGATTCATGAACAAATGGTTAATCAGGAAGATGCAGTTAAAATGGTTGCAGAAAGCTTGCGTCGGGCAAGGGTTCAGCTGCGGGCAGGGGAAAGGCCTATTGCCAACTTTTTATTCTTAGGCCCTACTGGAGTGGGCAAGACAGAGCTGGCCAAAACTGTTTCTAAAGTATATTTTGGAAAAGAAGAGTATATGATAAGGATAGATATGAGCGAATATCAGCATGCTGACAGTATTAAAAAAATGATTGGCTCTGCTGATGGAACTAAGGGATATTTAACAGAAGCAGTCAGGAAAGCTCCTTTTTCATTAATACTTCTTGATGAGATTGAAAAAGCTCATCCTGATATTTTAAATCTCTTTTTGCAGGTAATGGATGACGGCAGATTAACAGACGGACAGGGCAGGACTATTGATTTTACAAATTCCATTCTCATAGCCACTTCTAATATTGGAGCTTTGTTTATTCAAGAGCAGGTTAGGAATAATGTTGATTTAAAGTCAATTAAGCAGGATATTATTGATAATCATCTGAATCAAAAAATGAGGCCAGAAATGATTAATCGTTTTGACGGCATTATTGTATTCAGGCCTTTAAGCATGGACCATGTGACTGCCATTGCCAAGCTAATGCTCAAGGGTGTGGATAAGATGCTGGAAGCTAAAGGGATTGATTTGCAAATCACTGATCCTGGAGCTAGAAAATTAGCTGAACAAGGCTATCAGCCAGAGTTTGGGGCAAGGCCTTTGCGGCGTTTGATTCAGGATAAGGTGGAAAATGTGATTGCTAATAAGTTGCTTAACAATGAAATCAGCAGAAGGGATATTGTTAAGATTAATGATAATGCTGAAATTGAGGTAATTAAGGGCAGGGAGTTGTAAAAAAAAAGGAACCTAGTGGTTCCTTATCAATTTTAATTTTTTCGGATTATAATTATTTTGCTCTTATCTACAATCAATATTTTTCCACTATTTTTTACAAGAGCTTTTATTTCCAAATCATTTGTTTTTAACCGTTTTATTATCTCGTCAGCTTTTATTGTAGATATTGTAAATCCAAAGTAAAGCGGCAGAGATTGCCATTTCCCAATGATTTCCCTTTCCAGTATAATTTTAATTTCATTAGTAGTTTTTTTAAAATAATACTTAACTAAGGAGCCATTATAAAATATTTGAAGATTTATTTTTTTTCTATTTCTCCAAAAATTTTCAGGCTCTACTATAGGCTTTCTACCTTTACCAGTAAGAGAAAAACCTTGAATTACTATAGTTTGAATTTCTTCCATAAAATCTCCAATTTGTGAAAAAATATTGATTTTTTAAAAAGAACTTATTACAATAATAAATAATAATTATTTTATTGTCAAATATGATATATTTATTATCATTTATTGCCAGTTTCTTGCTAAGTTTAATTTTAACCTTTGCAATCATTAAATTGGCAAAGCGCTGGCATATAATGGACAAGCCGGATAAGGAGCGCAAAATTCATGTTAAGCCAACCCCGTTGCTTGGAGGTGTAGCTATTTTTTTAGCAATGGCAGTAGTCATGTTTTTTGTTAAAGACAGGCTTATTGCAGGAGAGCTTGAATATCATCATTGGATTGGCGTATTAATTGGCGCATTGTTTTTAATAATAGGAGGAATTTTAGATGATAAGTATGACTTGTCTCCTAAATATCAAATTATTTGGCCAGTTCTTGCCGTTGTTAGCGTTATATTAGGAGGAGTAGGAATTGAAAAAATAACAAACCCTTTTGGAGATTTTCTTTACTTAGACCAGATTAAATTTCCATTATTAGCCTGGGCAGGGCAGATGCATTATTTTGTTTTAATTGCAGACTGTTTTACAATCCTATGGCTTATGGGAATGATTTATACAACCAAATTATTAGACGGCTTAGACGGATTGGTTGGAGGTGTTGCAGCTATTGGCAGCTTGATCATTTTTTTATTCACAATTACTACAAAATATTATCAGCCTGATATTGCTTTAGCAGCTTTGATTTTAGTAGGAGCCTGTTTTGGATTTTTAATACTTAACTGGCATCCAGCCAAGATTTTTTTGGGCAGCACTGGCTCTATGTTTCTTGGCTTTATACTTGGAGTTTTATCAATTATTTCAGGAGGAAAGATTGCTATTGCCTTGCTGATTATGGGCATTCCAATTTTAGATGTTGTGTGGACAATTCTTAGGCGCTTGCGCGCAGGCAAGAATCCATTTAAGCATGCTGACAGAAAACATTTGCATTTTAGGATGCTTGATACAGGGCTTGGCACAAGAAAAACAGTTTTAATATATTATATGCTTGCTGTTGTTTTTGGATTAAGCGCGCTGTTTTTGCAGTCGCGGGGCAAGCTTGTTTCTTTAGTTGCCTTGTCTGCTATAATGATAGGGATTATTATAATATTCGCTTATCTTGACAAAAAGTCTAAAACTGTTTAATATTGATAGAGATTAAGGGCATTTGTCTTTTTTTATTTAAATTTATGAAAATAGCTGTAATTAAAACCGGTGGCAAGCAGTATAAGGTCAAAGAAGGCCAGAATTTAAAAGTGGAAAAATTGTCTAAGGAAGAAGGGGATAAGGTAAAGTTTGATACTTTGCTTGTTTCTGATTCAAAGGCTGAAAATATTGAAATAGGAAAGCCGTCTTTAGGTGATAAGGTTGAGGCTAAAATAATTGAGCAAGGCAAGGGTGATAAGGTAAAAGTAGTTAAATACAAAAGGAAGACAAGGTATAAAAGGACTATTGGGCACAGGCAGCCGTATACTAAGATAGAGATTACAAAAATTGATTAAAACCGTCTTTAAAAAGGCGGTTTTTTAGTTTCACTTTGACTTTTAGCATTTTTTAAAATAATATGTTATTATTAAAATAATACAATAAGTCTATGGACAATGCTCGATTTTTAAAGGTTTATGCGAATCTTCCTATTAATCTTAGGAAAGATATTGTTTTGGTTTTAGATAATGAACCAATTACTTGGAATGTAGCTTTTGTAGAGATTGATAATAATACAAAGTTAGGAGAAAGGATATTTGATAAGTTAGTTAAATTAAATATAATTTAATTATATATGGCAATCGTTGATCAGAAAAAAAATGAACAAGAACAATTGGATCAAGAAATAAAACAGCTTGTTATGGCTAGATTAAAAGCTTTGCCTGAAGGCATTGAAGTATCTATAGGGTCTGACGGTTCTTTTAACAAGGAGGAATTAATAAAAAGTGTTGAAGCAGATGATGAAATCGGCAAAAAGATGATTGAAGTGGACATGCAATCTTTACAAGCATTAAAAGAAGGGGATTTTTATGTCTAAGTATAAAGTATTGTTGATCACAAGACCTGATCATGATAAGGCTACTAGATATTTATCTGCCTGGTCTGATAAAATTATTCAAATGGCTGGAGTTAAAGATATTCCAGTTTTTGATTTAAAAAGAAAGAAGGCCAATAAAGAAGATTTGACCAGTTTTTTAAAAAAGAAAGACCCGGCTTTAGTAATTTTGAATGGTCACGGTAATATTGATGAAGTTACCGGACATAATAATAAATTATTGGTAAAAGCAGGGGAAAATGAACATATTTTAAAAGGCAGAATAATTTATGCGTTATCTTGTAGTTCAGCTCTTATACTTGGAAAGAAGAGTATAAGTGCAGGTGCTTTATCTTATATTGGTTATGAAAAAGATTTTATGCTTTGTAATGATTCGCATAAAATTGCTAGGCCTTTACAAGATAAGGTAGCTAAATTATTTTTGGAGCCATCTAATCAAATATGTAAATCTTTATTGAAAGGCAATACTTGCGGTAAAGCAAGTGAAAATTCAAAAAAAATTTTTGCTAAAAATATAAGAATGTTATTATCTAGTGATGCCCCTCTTGGATCTTCAGAATATGCAAAATTCTTATGGTGGGACATGAAGGCGCAAGTATGTTTGGGAGATATGGAGGCAACTTTTTAATGATGTTTAAATATAATACAATAGAATTTCCCTGAAGCTTGCTTTGCGGAGCGTCTAAGGTAAAAGTAGTTAAATACAAAAGGAATACAAGCTATAAAAGGACTATTGGGCACAGGCAGCCGTATACTAAGATAGAGATTATAAAAATTAATTAAAACCGCCTTTTTAAAGACGGTTTTAAAATTACAAGCTTTTCTCAGTTCTGTGACAAATTTTCCATTGACCAGGCTATTCTCATTAGCTCTACTTTCTTATAATTCACATCTTTTAATAACTCAATGTTTTCATAAAACATTAAAGCGCGCAATCCAGAAACAGCCGTTTTGAAAAAATTATCAATGCCTTCTTTAGCATAATTACTGTCAGGCGCAACAATTATTAAATCAATAACTCTCTTTTCTATTTTTTTAACATATAATTTTGTTTCGCATAATATGCATCTATATTTTCTATATATTTCAGCCTGGCAATCGCGAAATCCTTGCATGTTTCTGCAAACATTAAGATTGGCCTGAGTATTAGTTAAAGCAATGTCAAAATCCCTTAGCTCTGTTTCAAGATAACTAAGCGGATTATTTTTTAGCTGCTCAGCGCCTTCTTCTATTTCATCTATATTAGTAAATACTTTCATAACACCACCTTTTGTTAATGAACAATTTATTTATATTCTTTTCTAAATTTTAAAGCATTCCCAAGGGTAGTCTGGTCAGCGTATTCTAGGCTTGCTCCGGTTGGAAGCCCCTGGGCTAATCTTGTTATTGTTAAATTAAATGGCTTTAGCATCTTTGTCAAATACAAACAGGTTGTTTCGCCAGGAAGATCAGGGTTTAATGCTAAAATCACTTCCTTGGCTTTTCCTTTATTTATTTTTTCCATTAATTGGTTAATATTAAGTTCATTTGGCTTAGAACCCTCAATAGTATCCATAATGCCTCCTAAAATATGATAATACCCGTTATATTGTTTAGTTTCTTCAATAGCCAGCATATCTCTTGTATCAGCTACTATGCAGAGTAATTCTTCTTGCCTGTTTTTGTTATTGCAGATTTGGCACGGACTGCTTGTTGCAATGCTAAGGCAGTTTTCGCAAATAACTATGTTTTTTTGCAAATCCAAGATATTTTGGCCAAAGGATTCTAGAAAATTAGAATTTTGCTTAAGCAAATAAAAAACATAGCGCTCAGCTGTTTTTGGCCCTACTGAGGGCAATTGAGAAAAGAGTGCAGCAAGTTTTTGAATAATAGGAGGGAGCCCCATTTATTTGAGCAAATTGCCTAAATCGCCAAGTCCGCCCATTTCCTGCATTTTTTTAGCCATGATTTTTTGGGTTTTTTGAATAGCGTCGTTAAAAGCCTGCTTAAAATTAGATTCTAAGTTGGATTTTGCTGATTCATTGATTTTCAGGCTAGTAAGCTCCAGGTTTCCGTTCATTACAATAGTAATGCCGTTTTTTTCAGTAGTCGTTGATTCCTGGGCTAGAGCATTTTGCATGGCCTTGGCTTGCCCCCTTAAATCTTTGATTTGTTTTAGTTTGTTAAACATATCTTTATTATAACTCAAGCGGCGGTTCTAAGCCAGCCTTTTCCGCATTTTTAAAGCTAACAGTTTGTTCGTTAAAATATAGATTAATTTTTCCTACAGGACCGTTTCTATGCTTGGCCACATAGATTTCAGCCAATGCTTTCTCGCTCTCAGTCAAATCTTCAATCCTGTAGCTTCTGTCAGATGATTTGCGGTATATAAACATGACTACGTCAGCATCCTGCTCTATCGAGCCACTTTCACGAAGGTGAGAAAGTTTGGGAATTGCCGGCTTCATTTGCTCTACAGCTCTGGATAACTGGGATAATGCTAAGACAGGAATATCTAATTCGCGGGCAATAATTTTTAAAGATCTGGAAATTTCAGAGATTTCCTGCACCCTGTTATCCTGGTATTTGCCCCTTCCTTCCATTAGCTGTAAATAGTCAATAACTAATAATCCCAAGCCTTTTTCCATTTGCAAGCGCCTGGCTTTTGTGCGTATCTCCATTATATTACAGCCAGCAGAATCATCAATATATATAGGGGCTTCTGACAGATCTCCCATGGCCTGGCCAATTTTAGAAAAATCATCATCACTTTCAGTGTCTGAGAGCCTTCCTGTCCTCATTTTCCACAAACTTACATTAGCCTGCGCGCATAGCAGTCGGTCAACAAGCTGTTCTTTGCTCATTTCTAAGGAAAAAATGCCTACTGGAACCTTGTTTTTAACAGCAGCTTGCCTGGCTATATCAAGCGCTAATGAAGTTTTGCCAACGCTGGGCCTTGCCGCAAGAATAATTAAGTCTGATTTCTGCAATCCAGCTAACAGGTTGTCCATGTCAATAAAGCCGGTGGACAGGCCCCTTAATTTTCCGCTTTGCTTATGAAGCTCATCAATGCGGTCAAACGCGCTTGTCAATAGATCATCAATTGGTATAAATGACTGTTTAAGATAGTCCTTGGAAACAGAAAAAAGCTTTTGTTCAGCCTGATCTAGAATCTTGTCAATTTCCTCATCTTCTTCATATCCTAATTCTGAGATTTGCGCTGCAGCGCTAATCAATTTTCTTAATGTTGATTTGCGCTGCACTATGTTGGCATAATAGGTGATATTAGAAGCTGTGCCAACAGCGTTTGCTAAGCTTGCAATATAGCTTCGTCCTCCTACTGATTCTAATTTGTCTTTTTCTTCAAGCTTGGAAGTTATGGTTAAGATATCAATTGGCTCATGCTTGTTGTAAAGCTCTCGCATGGCATCAAAGATATGGACATGCGAATCTTTGTAAAAATCATCTGGCTTGACTATGTCAGCAACTTTAATAATGGCATCCTTGTCAATTAACAAGCTGCCTAGGACAGATACCTCTGCCTCTAGATTTTGCGGAGATAATTTTTCTTTTATGCTTTCTGCCATGACATTATTCTACCTTGAGCTCCTGGTTATTGCAATATTGACAAAGGCGCAGATTTTTACTATATTGAATTAAATTCATAGTTCATTTATTAATATTAGAGGTATTCTAAGATGAAACATAAAGAATGGTATTTATTTTATGAAGATGATGGAATTTTAAAAGCCCGTGAACTAATAGCTGTCAAAGAGAGCGATGCCTTGGTTGAAGGACACAGGGAATTGAATAAAATACTAAATAAAGCTCTTGTTTATGCCCCTGGACTTTTGGAAAATCCATTCATAGCGCAAATAACCACACCTATACGATTAGTACGCTAATTTTAAAATCTTTATAGCTGCCGATTTAAAATCGGCAGTTTTTATTTTAAAAGAGTAATTTTAGGTGATATAATGGATATTGAATAATATTTTTTGCAATATTGACAAATTAAGGAAATATGATATATTAATTCATAGTAGTTTAATAGGATATGCAGTTTTCCACAAGAACAACTTATGGCCTAAGGGCATTAAATTGTCTTGCCAATCATTATGGCAAGGGAAGCTTGTCTTTGGCCCATATTTCTAAAACAGAAAAAATCTCACAAAAGTATTTGGAGATTATTTTTGCTGCCTTAAGAAAAGCCAAATTAGTAAAAAGCAGCAAAGGAGCTTTAGGAGGATATGAATTAACCAAGCGTCCAAGCCAGATCAGTATTTTTGAAGTAGTCAAAGCTTTGGAAAAAATAAATGTTTTTTACTGTATAAACGAAAAAGGAAAGGTTCTTTGCAGCAATAGCTGCAATTGCGGAGTAAGCCTGGTTTTAGTAAAGGTGCAAAAGGCTATTATCCAAAGTTTAAAAAAAATTAAATTAAGTGAATTATGATATATTCAGATAAAGTATTAGAACATTTTAAAAATCCCCATAATCAGGGCGTGATTAAAGATGCTGATGCTATTGGCATGGAGGGCAATCCTATTTGTGGAGATATTTTAAAGATTTATTTAAAAATCAAGGATAATAGGATAAAGGATATTAAATTTGAAACCTTGGGATGCGCTGCTGCTATTGCTGTTTCTTCTGCTTTGACAGATTTAGCTAAAGGTAAAACTCTGGAACAAGCTGTCAAAATCACAAAAGACCAGGTTGTTAAAGATTTAGGCGGCTTGCCTCCAATCAAGGTACATTGTTCCATGTTAGGAGTAGATGCTTTGCATAAAGCTATAGAGGAGTATAGGGACAAGGAAATAAAAAGAGGGGCAACTTCGTAGCTGCCCCTTTTGGAGGAATTAATTATAAAAATAAACCATTTGGCAGCTCCTTTGAACTACTATTGCAGCTCCTTTGAACTACCATTAATATTATATCAAAAACAATATTTTTAGTCAATTATGGATATTAAAGAAAAAATAAAACAAGAATTGGAAAAGATTCGTCCCAGCCTGCAGGCTGACGGAGGTGATGTTAATTTTGTTTCTTTTGATGCTGAAAAAGGAATTGTTAAAGTTGAGCTCACAGGCCAGTGCGCTCATTGCCCTATGGCAGATATTACATTAAAACAGGGGATTGAATATGAATTAAAACAATCTATTCCTGAAGTTAAATTAATTAAAGCTATATAATATGATTTATTTTGACCACAGCGCGACTACGCCGCTTGATCCGCATGTATTAAAAGCTATGCAGCCTTATTTTTTAAAAAAATTCGGCAATTCATCTTCTTTACACAGCTATGGGCAGGAAGCAGCCAGGGCTGTTGATAAATTTCGCGCAAAAATTGCGAAAACATTAAACTGCGAGCCAGATGAAATTATTTTTACTTCAGGCTCTACTGAAGCTAATAACTTGGCAATCAAGGGCTTGATTATGGCGCTAAAAGAGCAGGGAGTAATCAAGCCCCATATAATCACTTCAATGATTGAGCATTCTGCTATTATTGAGCCATGCCGAGAGCTTGTTAAAAGCAAGCAGGCAGAAGTTACCTATCTTAAAGTCAAATCTAATGGAGTTATTGATATAAATGAGCTTAAAAAGTCAATCAAGGACAATACTGTTCTTGTTACAATAATGTATGCTAATAGCGAGGTTGGCTCTATGCAGCCTATAAAGGAGATTGGAAAATTTATTAAGGATGTTAATAAAGGCAGGGTTGAGCAAGGCAAGCTACTTCCTATTTATTTCCATTCTGACGCTACGCAGGCGGTTAATTTTGCAACCTGTGATACAAAGCATCTAAATCTTGATATGATGAGCCTGTCAGGCCATAAAATCTATGGTCCTAAAGGCGTTGGAGCTCTTTATGCTAAAAATAATATTCATATTAGCGCATTGCAGAGAGGCGGGCATCATGAGAGAAATTTGCGAAGCGGAACTTTAAATGTTCCAGGCATAGTTGGCTTAGGAGCTGCGGTTGTATTAGCTCAGAAAGATATGGAAAAGAATAATAAAAAGATTGTTAAACTGCGCGATTATCTTGTGGATAAAGTAAAGAAAAACATACCTGATGTCGTTTTGAATACAGATAGGAAAGTATCTTTGCCAAGCCATGCTCATTTTTCATTTTTGGGCGTAGAAGGAGAAGCTATTTTAATAGCTCTTGATTTAAAAGCCGGCATTGCAGTATCAACAGGCTCTGCCTGCGCTTCCTCCACTTTAGATGCTTCTCATGTACTATTGGCCATGGGAATTAAAAAAGAAATAGCTCATAATGCTATTCGTTTTACTTTGGGCAAGAATAATACTAAAAAAGAAATTGATACTTTAATTAAAGCTTTAAAAACTATTGTTAAGCGCTACAGGGAAATGGCTCCAGAATTAGGATAATTGTTTTTTATTATAATTATGTTATTCTGTATATAGAATTAGTTCTTTAATTTTTAGGGGGAGAATGTGTTAAAAACAGAAAATCTTTTTTTTGTAAGGCCTGGCAAGAATGGCCAAATTGAATTATTATCTAAAAATTTGCTTAATGTTATTGGCAAAAACAATTCATTGTCAATTGTGGCGCGCAAAAAAATAAAAAAATGCTGTTTGAGCGCAGAAATTATTGCTAACTATTTTGGTGTAAAGCATGAGGAATATGAAGAAGAAGAAAGATTTATTCCCATTACTGGCTTAATATCTTTGCTTGACCAAAAAATGGAGCAATACACAAATATAGTTTTAATAGATAATCAAGAATCTATTAAAAAGATGGCAATATATTATGCCAATATTCTAAAAATCAGCCATAAAAATCTGCATAAAATAGATTTGTTAGATATTCATGGCAAAAAAGAAATAATTAAAGTTAAAAAGGGATGCGCATGGTGGATTAAACCACAATTGTCTGAACTTTTCACATTTTAATTTTTAAATCCATCCTATATGGGATGGATTTTTCTTGCCCCTTTATTTTTAATATGCTATAATACAACCATAGTTATCACAGATAACAATTTTTAATATATATTCTAAATAATTTAAAAAAACAATATGAAAACCAATAAAACACTAATTACCATCCTAAAGATGTGTATTGTTATACTAATAGTATCAATAATAACTAATATTATAGTCCGAGCAGGTACTCTAACCCCCTCAGCCTCTCCAGTAGCAACCAGCTATACTCTAACAGACATATATACCAGATTAACAACAAATGCCACAGCTACAGAGGCAAACCATGTTTTCACGCCCTCTGCATCTCCAGCAGCCTCATTCTACACACTAACCCAGATATATGATGTTGTTCCTACAATTGTAGCTAATACTGTAAAACTAGGCACCTCATATCTAGGAATAGCTGGTTCGCTTACTCCAGAAGGATCTGGCACAGCAGCTGTAGCAGACCTATTTAATGCTAAAACAGCTAATTTAACAAATGACTGGACTCTGGACACAGGAACATTAGATCTAGCCTGCAATGACCCTACATTTAACGGCACGCTCAACAAAGTAGCAACTGCATACGATGGAGCAGGAGACGGAACTAACAGATGGTGCATGACTAACTCCGGAGACGCTGTAGCAGGAGAAATGCTGTCTGGGAAAATAGCATGGGTAGATGGTATAGCAATAACCGGCTCTCTTGCCACCCAAACACTCTCAGCTGACAATGATACTGTAACAGCAGGAAACTACGCAGCTACCACATTATCTGCTGTAGATCTTGATTTAACATCAGCTAATATATTATCAGGCAAAACAATATTTGGAATAGCAGGAGATTCTAATGTAGTTAATACCTCTACAGGAGACGCAATAGCAGGAGATCTGTTTAATAGCAAAATAGCATGGGTAGACGGCTCATCTGTTGCAGGAACATTAGATCTAGCCTGTAATGACCCTACATTTAATGGCACGCTCAACAAAGTAGCAACAGCCTACGATGGAGCAGGAGATGGAACTAACAGATGGTGCATGAGTGATTCTGGAGATGCTACGGTTGGCCAATTACCAACAGGCACAATTGCATGGGTTGACGGAGTAGCTATTACTGGCACAGGAACTAAAACACTCTCAGCTGCCAAC
>JBDRKN010000044.1:0-6678 GCA_043813955.1 bacterium
CGGAATAAAGGGGCTCAAATTATTTGTTTTGGAGCCACTTCAGTGGTATCCAGCCGGAGGGAGCTGGGCGGGATTAATCAAAATGGTAGTCCGGATTTTCCTCAAAGAAAATTCGGACATTCATATAAAACCTCCGCATTAGTTTAAATTTCTCTTTTTCAGAGATATTTGCCTCGGCACTCCGTGCCTCGGCTCCCAAATTTTTAGCTAAAGTCCAAGGATTTTTTAAAAGCAAAGCGATATTTTATTTAGATTGCCCATAATCTAAACATATGGAGGGAAATAATATACAAACCAAAAACTTCTTTCTCTATACCCGTAAATCAACGGATGAGCCTGATCGACAGATATTGTCCATTGAAGCCCAGCTGTTTGAATTGCGAGAATTTGCAAAGAAGGAAGGGATAGTGATTGTCCGTGAATTTGTGGAAAGCAAGACTGCCAAACAGCCTGGGCGTGAAGTATTCAATGAAATGATTGACTGTATAGAGAAAGAAGGCATACAGGGCATTTTAGCGTGGAATCCTGACCGTCTAGCACGTAATAGTGTTGATGGTGGCAGAATCATCTATTTAATTGATACTGGACAAATTACCACGCTAAAATTCCCCACTTTTTGGTTTGATCCTACTCCACAGGGTAAGTTCATGTTGAGTATCGCTTTCGGGCAATCTAAATACTATATTGATAATCTTTCCGTGAATATCAAAAGGGGTATTCGCCAGAAACTGCGCAATGGGATATTTCCAGCTTGGGCACCGATTGGATACATTAATGACAAGATTAATCATTGTATAGTTGCAGACAAAGACAAGTCTGATTATATCCGTAAAGTATTTCGTCTGTATGCCTCTGGCGAATACCCCTTGTCAGCAATACGGAAGATTATCAACACAGACGGCTTGGTTGGCAAGAAGAACAAGACGCTCTCTGTTGCTAACTATCAATATATTCTCAAGAATCCTATTTACTATGGCATTATACGCTACAATGGCGAATTATATGAAGGCAAACATGATCCGATTATCACAAAGAAACTTTTTGATGAAGTGCAGGCGGTCATGCGACAAAAGAGCAAACCAAAATGCAGAGCACTCAAGCCATATCTATACCGAGGATTATTTCATTGCGCCGAGTGTGGTTGTTTGATTACTGCCGAAACACAGAAAGGCCACAACTATCTCCGTTGTACTAAACGCAAGACCGCCTGCGACCAAAGATATGTGCGTGAAGAAGAAGTAAACAAACAGATTACTTCTGCGATTCAAAAAGTTTCTTTGCCGGCTGGCTGGACTGCATTTTGCTTGTCGCAAAATGCCAAGGACAAGTTATCTAATATTACGTCAGCCGGATCTTTTGTTCAAAAACTCAAAGATGAGATTGCTGATGCAGAAAAGAAGTTAGACGTATTGTTGGAGATGTCTTTGTCTGACACAATCACACAGCTTGAATATTCTACTAAAAAACAAAAAATCCTCAATCAAAAAATTGAGGCAAGCGAGAAATTATCGTCTTTTGAACAAAAGAGTTATAATCGGTTCGAACTATTTGAAAACTTCATTAAATCCGCCAACCAAGCCGAAAATATCGCTTTGCAAGGAAATTTTTCTGAACAAAAAAATTTCCTACAAAAAATCGGTTCGAACTTCCAAATCAAGGACAAACTTGTCATTTTTGATTTGAAAAATCCTTGGACTTTAGCTGAAAATTTGGGAGCCGAGGCACGGAGTGCCGAGGCAAATATCTCTGAAAAAGAGAAATTTAAACTAATGCGGAGAGACAGGGATTCGAACCCTGGGTACTATTTCTAGTACACACGCTTTCCAAGCGTGCGCCTTCGACCGCTCGGCCACCTCTCCTTATGGTAATTCTCTCTTAATCAAACTCTTTAATCCTAAATGCTGCTGTCCAGTCTGGTCTTCAAAATCTTCAAACTGGTAAGCGCCTGGCAAAATCATATTATTTAAAAAGCTTGTTGGCGTGCCTATCACTCCAAAGCTTTCTGCTTCTAATTTTTGCTGCAAAATCTTGTCCTGATATTTTTCTTCAATCAAGCAAGTCTTAAACTTATCCTTGTCTAACCCCAATTCCTCAGCATTAGCAATAATCTGCTGAACAGTAATATTATTCTCTGCAAATAAATATTCCTGCATGGATAAAAATTCATCTTGCTCAGCAGCGCATTCAACTGCTAAAGATGTAATCATAGCTTTGTCATAGCTGTCTAATAGATAATGGCGGAAAGCTATTACTATTTGCTTTCCAAATTCTTCTTCAACTTTTTTTAATGTTTTGTAAAAGTCAGCGCAAAATGGGCAGCCAAAATTAGAATAAACAACTAATTGCACAGGAGCTGACATCTTGCCCCAGATATGATCAGTTTGATCAATAGGCCTTACAGGGCCTATCTTTTGATTATTAGCTTGGTCTATTACATCCTGATTATCTAATTTCAGCTCTTCAGCCTGCTTTTGCAATAATCTGTTCCCTGATTTAAACCATTCGCGGTTCTCGCTAATGGAAAAATAAAAAATGGCCAGCAGAATAACTGCCAAAGCCACAAACCAAATTATGAATTTTAAAAACTTATTTTCCATATTATCTTGGTCTCAATCGCTTGCTTACTTTGCCATAAACGATAGCTGCTGTCAATACTTTAAAATCAGCCAGCTTTGGTCCAATAATCTGCAAACCCACTGGCAGATTGTGAGCCAATCCGCATGGAACAGAAATAGCAGGAAGGCCAGCTAAAGATGACGGAGTTAAAAATATATCTTCTAAATACATCTTTAGCGGATCTTTATCCTTTTCACTAATCTTAAAGGCTGTATTAGGAGCAGTTGGAACAACTAAAAGATCTATTTGATTAAATACCTTGTTAAAATCCTGTGTTATTTTAGTTCGGACTTTTTGAGCCTGCAAATAATATGCATCATAATATCCAGAGCTTAAAGCATAAGTTCCAAGCATAATGCGGCGTTTTGTTTCTGAGCCAAAACCATCACCCCTGGTCTTAAAATAATAATCAGTCAAATCCTTAATCTTGTCTTTTCCCATGCCATACCTAATGCCGTCAAAACGCGCTAAATTAGAGCTTATCTCGCTTGGAGTAATGATATAATAGACGCTTACACCGTATTTAGTATATGGCAAGCTAACATTAATTATTTCAGCGCCTAATTTTTCCATCTGCTTAATAGCATCGCACACTTTTTTCTCAACCTCTTTAGACAAACCTTTGATAAAATATTCTTTAGGCACGCCTATTTTTATCTTCTTTAAATTCTTGCCGCCATATGTCTGTCTAAAATCAATTGTAGTGCTGTCATTCTTGTCATATCCAGATATTATTTTCAAGACAATTGAAGCATCCTCTGCTGTCTTAGTTAAACACCCTGGAACATCAGTAGAGCTGGTCACAGCAATTAATCCAAAGCGCGAACATAAGCCATAGCTTGGCTTTAATCCAACCACTCCGCAAAACGCAGCCGGATGCCTTACTGAACCTCCTGTATCAGTGCCTAAAGCAAACAAGCACATATCAGCTGCTACAGCTGCCGCAGAACCTCCAGATGAGCCGCCTGGCACTCTTTTTAAATCCCAAGGATTATGAGTTGCGCCAAAAGCGCTGTATTCAGTAGAAGCGCCATGAGCAAATTCATCTAAATTAGTTTTTCCTAATAGGATAGCGCCAGCCTGGCGCAGTTTTTTAACAACTGTGGCATCAAAGGGAGCAATGTAATTTTTTAAAATCTTAGAGCCTGCTGTAGTTTTTACCCCCTTGGTTAAAATATTATCTTTAACCAAATATGGAATGCCTAACAAAGGACCGGTTTTGCCTGTTTTTATTCTCTGATCAGCTGATTTGGCTTCTTCTAAAGCCTGCTTTTCAATCACTTCCAAACAGGCGTGAATCTTTTTATCAGCTTTCTTAATCTGCCCTAAGCAGGCCTTGGTCAATTCCAGAGCTGTGACTTTCCCTTTGTCTAATTTTTCCCTTGCTTCAGCAATTGTTAGCTCATTTAATTTCATATTTTTGAATAAAAATCTATACTCACAGCTTATCACTAACCAAATTTAAGGTCAACAAAAAAACAGGGGCTAAAAGCCCCTGCTTAGCTAATTTTTTACATTCCCATCATTCCAGAATTCATGCCTTGCATATGATTATGCTCTTCTTTTTTTTCAGGCTTGTCAGCTACGACAGCTTCAATAGTCAAAAACATTACAGCAGCAGAAGAAGCATTTTCCAGAGCAGTTCTGACAACCTTGGTTGGATCAATAATCCCAGCTGCAACTAAATCCTCAAATTTGTTAGTAGCTGCATTATATCCAATATTTGTATTAGAAGAGTTCTCTTTCATTATATTATACAGAACAAGCGAACCGTCTTTGCCAGCATTGGCAGCAATTCTCTTGATTGGAGCCAGCACAGCGCTGTTAATTATCTTAGAACCTATATCATCGCTTTGATTAACAAGCTCGCTAAAGGCACCGGCAGCCAAAGGCAATGCCAAGCCTCCTCCTGGGACCACGCCCTCGGCCATAGCAGCCTTGGTAGCATTGACTGCATCTTCAATGCGGTCGCGCTTTTCCTTCATTTCCACTTCAGTGGCAGCTCCAACTTTAATTACAGCTACGCCTCCTGATAATTTAGCCAAACGTTTTTGCAATTCCTCTTTATCATAATCAGAATCAGAATTTTCAATCTCGCGCTTGATCTGCCCGACTCTTTCCTGGATTTTAAGCTGTTCGCCCTTGCCTCCAACAATAGTAGTATTGTCTTTAGAGGCTTCAACTTTTCTAGCCTGTCCTAAATCACTAATTTCAGTATTTTCTAATTTTAAGCCAACTTCTTCAGAAATAACGCGGGCGCCTGTCAAGATAGCTATATCAGCTAACATGGCTTTGCGCCTATCTCCAAAGCCAGGAGCTTTAATTCCTAAAACATTAAATGTGCCCCTCAATCTATTAACCACAAAAGTGGCTAAAGCTTCGCCGTCAATGTCTTCAGCAATAATTACCATATCCTTTTTTCCGCTCTGGGCTATTTTCTCTAATAAAGGAAGAACTTCCTGAATAGAACTTATCTTTTTATCTGTTATTAAAATATATGGATCAGACATTTCAGCCTTCATTTTTTCAGCATTAGTAATCATGTATGGAGAAACATAGCCTTTATCAAACTGCATTCCTTCTACGACTTCTTTTTCCACGCCAAAAGACTGGCCTTCTTCTACAGTAATCACTCCGTCATGGCCTACGCTGTCCATTGCTTGGGCAATAATCTTGCCAATTTCTGCATCATTGGCGCTAATAGAGGCAACTTGAGCGATTTCTTCTGTAGTAGAAATCTGTTTTGACATTTTTTTCAAATTATTAACAATTTCTGCTACTTTTTTCTCAATGCCATGCCTTATTTCAATTGGATTAACTCCGGCAGCTACTAATTTTAATCCTTCGGTAATAATAGACTGGGTTAACAATGCAGCCGTGGTTGTTCCGTCGCCGGCAACTTCATTAGTCTTGGAAGCTACTTCTTTTACAATCTCTGCGCCCATATTTTCAAATTTGTCTTCCAGCTCAATATCTCGGGCTACAGTTACGCCGTCTTTGGTAATAACTGGCGCGCCATACGTCTTGTCTAAAACAACATTGCGCCCTTTAGGGCCTAAGGTTACTTTTACTGCATTAACCAGCTTGTCTACCCCCTTTTTTAAAGCTAATCTTGCCTGTTCGTTAAAAATTATTTGTTTTGCCATATTATTCAATTATTAACATTATATCTTCCTCCTTGATTACCAGATATTCCTGGCCATCAACCTTGACCTCATCTGGAGAATATTTTTTAAACATTACTTTATTTCCAACCTGAACTGACATAGGAGCAGTCTGGCCGTTATCTAACAGCTTTCCAGGCCCGACAGCTACTATTTCGCCTTTTTCAGGACGCTCTTTGTCTACAGTATCAGGCAAAACAATGCCAGCCTTAGTGATTGTTTCATCGCTTAAAGGCTTAATTACTACATAAGATCCTAATGGTTTTAAATTCATATCTTTATAATTAACATAATTTAGCTCTTTGCTTAGAGAAACGCTAAAAGTAATAACTAAATAAGTTTAAACATTTTTTAAAAAAATGTCAAGGAAAAGCGAATTTTTTGTTGGGTATACTATACAACATGGAACAAGAGTAAAATAATAGTATTAATAATTAAGCTCTTGTTCTATGATTGCTCTTCTCAACCAAATACCATCTGAGGCCAAAATCAGAAAGTATTTGAAAAAAATTATCTTTGGCAAAAATCTGTTTTGTCCACATTGCCGTTCTAGGCAAGTCTATGTTTCTGAGGGCAGATATCGCTGCCGCAAATGCCGTCGGCCATTCAGTCTTTTGTCAGGAACATGGCTGTTTGAAATGAAATTATCACTCCGCACATTCTGGGCCCTGCTCTGGTGCTGGACGCAAAAAGTGCCGGTATTGCAAACCCAGAAACTCTGCCATATCAGTGAAAAGACAGTCAGACACTGGTTTAGGCAATTTAGGCTGCATTTGCCTGATTTTGAGCCTATTTTAGCCGGTCAGGTGCAAATGGATGAAGCATATTTCAAAAAACTATCCCTTATTATGGCCAAGCAGGTTGGATCAAAAAAACTAGCTCATCAGATTATATTAAA
>JBDRKN010000045.1:0-10920 GCA_043813955.1 bacterium
AATATACAGCTGATTTTCCTTTTTCCTTGACCAGACTGTATTCTGATATATTTGAATCAGATGATTCTCCTGTTTTCACAGCAATAGGTTCTGTGCTATATCCCCATTGGTTATATAGCTTAACATATACCATATCCCCAGATGGAAGAGAAAATATCTTATTGGGATCATATTTTTCTAAACTTATTTTAGAAAAATCAGTATTCTTGGAAATAGCTATGTATTTAACATCAGAGCCTGCGTTCAAAGTTAGATTTCCAGTTCCCTGGCTTGTCGCTACAACCTGAGGATTCCAGCCCATGCTTGGAGCTGTTGGAGATATAAATGATATGCTTGATGCAGAAGAGCCTCCTCTTGAGGGGCTAGGCAGATAATCTGTGCTTACTTTGTAATCCACAGTAGAACAAGAGCTGGTTGTGGAACAATTAAACACTATCCACCCTATATTCTCTCCCCATGCATATCCTGAGAAATCTCCGCTAGAATCAATAGTCACGCCTCCTCCTGTGGGATTAAAATCTATCCAACCTGTGTTTTCTGTCCAGGCATGTCCAGATAGATTTCCTGAGCCGTCATTGACAACTCCTGAGGTAGCCGGGGCTAAATGAATCCAGCCGGTTGTCTCGCTCCAGGCATATCCTGTTAAACCCGTATCTGTTACATGAACATTGCCATAGCTGGAGCCAAAATCTATCCACCCTATATTCTCGCTCCAGGCATGCTTGTTGCTAGAATTAATAGTTCCGTCTGTAATAGAGGCTGAAACATAATTTGCTGACAAAACAAAAATAGTTATTATTAATGTAAAAATGAGTTTTGATAAAAATCTCTTTATCATATTTGTTATATTAATAATTATGAATTTAGCTTATTGCGGCTGTGTTGTAGCATGGCTTGGGTTCAAACGCAAAATAATTGGTATTGTTAATAAATGATTAGATGGCTAGCGGACGCAGCGGACTGGATATGTACTAGTCTTATCAGCGGTGAAGTTAGCGCCGACCCCAGTAGAGAGACCATTAGCGTGGATCGTAACGTCGATGCGAGAAGTTGACGTCCAGAGATAGCCACCGCTACCCGTACTAGTCCAGTCTAAGGCGCTGTTTTTATAAACATTATAGCAAGAACCGCCAGCTCCAGAGCATTCCCAGTCAAGCATAGTCAAACCCTCTAATACTGAAGGCAACCGCCAATCAGAGCTACCGCCCAAGGTTAAACCATTGCAATATGACATGGCATCTTCCCAATTTTTGGCTGCCTGGTCATATTTTTGCCATATTAGACCAGTATGGTTGTCAGTAACAGTATCATTAGCATTATCAGTATAGCTCTTGGCTGTTCCGTCATTATCAGCATCGTCATCAGCTGTGCCAAAAGAAGTGGTTTGGCCTGTATGGAGAGAAGGTACGAATAAAGTGCCTGTTACGCCAAATATAACTGTGCCTGAATTAATATTACCCGCAGCTAAATCAGTGTCTACTGTTTCTAAGGTAGTAGCTGCGTAATAGCCAGCGTTGACTGTGCTGTTGGCAGCTGAGAGTGTTTGGGTTCCTGTGCCAGTAATAGCTACGCCATCAACCCATGCTACTTGTCCGGTTTTCATTTCTCCAACCGCAACATTTCCAGAATCACTCATGCACCATCTGTTAGTTCCGTCTCCTAATCCGTCGTATGCTGTTGCTACTTTGTTGTCTGTGCCATTGAATAATGCAGGGTCATTGCAGGCTAGATCTAATGTTCCTGCAACAGATGAACCGTCTACCCATGCTATTTTGCTATTAAACAGATCTCCTGCTATTGCTGTTCCTGTAGAAGTATTAACTACATTAGAATTGCCTGCTATTCCAAATATTGTTTTGGTAGATAATATATTGGCTGATGTTAAATCAGCATCTACTGATGATAATGTAGTAGCTGCGTAGTTTCCTGCTGCTACTGTGTCATTGGCAGCTGAGAGTGTTTGGGTTGCAAGAGAGCCGGTTATTTCTACTCCGTCTACCCATGCTTTTTTTCCAGACAGCATTTCTCCTGCTACAGCGTCTCCTGTGTTAGTCATGCACCATCTGTTAGTTCCGTCTCCTAATCCATCATATGCAGTTGCTACTTTGTTGAGTGTTCCATTAAATGTAGGGTCATTGCAGGCTAAATCTAATGTTCCTGTATCCAGAGTCCAATCATTTGTTAAATTAGCTGTTTTAGCATTAAATAGGTCTGCTACAGCTGCTGTGCCAGCTCCTTCAGGAGTAAGCGAACCAGCTATTCCTAGATATGAGGTGCCTAGTTTTACAGTATTAGCTACAATTGTAGGAACAACATCATATATCTGGGTTAGTGTGTAAAATGAGGCTACTGGAGATGCAGAGGGCGTGAAAACATGGTTTGCCTCTGTAGCTGTGGCATTTGTTGTTAATCTGGTATATATGTCTGTTAGAGTATAGCTGGTTGCTGCTGGAGAGGCTGAGGGGGTTAGAACTCCTGCTCTAACTATAATCTGGGTTAATAATGATACTATTAATATAACTATGCAGAGCTTTAGAATATTAATTAGTGTTTTATTGGTTTTCATATTGTTATTTATTATATTAATAATTATGAGCTTTGCTCATTGTGGTTGTATTATAGCATTATAAAAATGAGAGGGCAAGAAAAATTAAAAACAAGTTTCATAATTTAAGACAGCTTAATATTAAATTATCCAATTTTTTATAATTAAACTTATTTAAATATTTTTTTAATTTAGGTTTGTTTAATATTTTTAGATTCATCTCTTCTGGATCAAATTTAGCATATCCATTGAGTGATAAGTAAGCTAAGTCTAAAAAAGCTTTTTCTGTTTCAGCAATTAAAATATTATCTTCTCTTTTATAGCCCCAGAATAATCTAGGTTTTAAATGATGATAGATAATAATATTTTTGTTAATTATTACTTTTTTGCTTCTTTTGTTCGTAGCTAATGTTAAATGGTATGGCTTTTGGCTCAAAATATTATTTTTAGCCAAGACCCACTCAAAAGATAAATAACTTGGCTGATATATTTCAATAGATAATTTCTCCAAGTCTAATTTAGAAATATCATGGGCGTATAAGCTATTGCCTAATTTTATTAATTCATTATTTTTTACTAATCTATTAACAGCTACTTTTAAACTGGCCTTGCTTAAATTACTAATCTTTTTCAAATCATTTAAGGAAAAATAATCTTTTGGAATAGTTTTAATTTTTTTGATTAATTTTGTCATATAGCTGATCAATTACAGGATAATATTTTTTATTTGCTAACTATTTAATAATACAATAAAGTTAACATTTTTGTTAACTTTATTGTATCATTAAAATTTAAAAAAACAAACGAAAAACAAAAAAAATTTAGCCAAGCTAAACCGTTTAGCAATAATTAAATTCTAAAGATATAAGTCATGCTTAATCTTTATAACCTAAAATTTTCTGCTCTAATATATTTGTAAAATCTCTAAAATGCATAGCATGGCTAACAGGTAGAAATTTTTTAAGCTCGTTTCGAAAATTTATTTTAGATTCTTTTAATAATTTAAGAGTTTTTTTTAAATTTGTTTTATCTTTTACCAGCGGATAGTTGCCTGAAAGCAAAAAGAAATAATCATAAAAATCCCGCGGTTTTTGCCGGGCAAAAAGCGCTGTTAGCTTTTCTTTAATAATATCCTCTATTGGCAGATGGACGATTGTATAGGCAGGAATATAATCGTTTTCTACCAAGATTCTTATTCCATTTAAATCTTTTTTATTTCTTAATGATACCTCAATTTGTATTCTGATTTTAATTCCATAAGCAGAGAAAGAAGCAATACCAAGATATCCTCCTGTTGTTTTTTTGCTCTCAATTATTTCCACATTAATACCTGTTTTTTCAATATTGGCAAGAGTGTCTGCAAATAAAGCTTCAACTTTTTTATAATCAATATTAAAGCCTGTGAAATCCAAATCTTCTGAAAACCGAGGGCTTTTTAAAATAATCCGGAGCGCTGTTCCTCCCTTAAAAAGCAATTTTTCTGAATTGGGATTTTGATACAAATATGACAAAAATAAATGTTGGCAGTATTCGCGCACAATGTTTTCTATGCTTGTTTGTTGAATTTTAGTAAATTTTTCGAGATTTTCTTTGTTCAACATAAATTTGTTCAATAAGCTTTAAAAGACTTGGCCGCTTAAAAAGTTTAACATATTGTAATAATTTTTTTTTGTTAATTTCTTTTAGGTTTAAGCGGTCATTTAAGGAAATCTTTTTAAGGGCTACAAAATAGAGATAATCAGCCAATGCTTTCTCTGGTTCAGCAAATAAAACCAAGCTATTCTCAAGCTGTATTGAATTATAGCCTGTAAAAGCACTTTTTTTAATTTTTTGATATGAAAAAGTTCCTATTGGGGTAACAAATTCACGAGTTGATTTAGGTGTTATTGAAGTGATTGTATAAACAACTTCTGGAATAATATTGTAATGAGATAATGCTTTTTCTAAAGAAATGTATGATGGCTGATAAAGCTTATTGGCGATAAAATAAAGCAAAGGATTACTGTCTTTTAATATATAATAACCATTGCGAAGTTTAATAAACAAACCACTTTTTATATTGCGCCAAATAAAATTAGCAGCTGTTTTTTGAGAGACATTAAAAATATCTTTAAATTCACGCGGTGTAAAAACAAAGATTCCTAAAGATTTTAACTTTTCTTCCACTTTTATACGATTTAATTTTTCTACCATATTGTAGTAAAAATGAATTAGATATTCTTAAGTATATATTGAATTTTTAAAAACGTCAAATACAACTATTCTTAAAATAACATTTTCCCCGTACTTTTTCTAAAAAACAGCGGAATTCCACTGTTTTTCTATTTACCACTTCCTGGTAGTCTCTTCTAGTTTTCCGATTTTTCTTAAATATTCACTCTTTTTCTTAAGCTTTAAACCAACTAAAGCGCTATTTTTAATCTGTCTTTCATTAGGCTCTGGCTGGCGATAGCGTCCGTGCCTAGCTTGAATTAACTTCTTGCTTTGCTGCAAGCGTTTGTTAAAACGCCTTAGAAAGCTTTCAAAACTCTCGCCTTTCTTGCGTTTGAATTGTACCATTTAGACACCTGACCTTTCTAGATATTTATTAAAATAATTTTAACTAATATTAAGCCTTTTGTCAAGCTCGTTAATTAGCTTGCGGCTGTCTACTGTTTCCTGCACTCCTGATTCCATATCTCTGATCAAAATAGTATTATCTAATAATTCTTTTTGACCTAATATTAAAGTAAATCTAACTTTTAAACTCTCAGCTTCTTCTAACTGAGCTTTAAGTTTGTCTTGGATAAAATTCTCTCTGGCCTTAAAGCCTGCCCGTCTTAATTCTTCAAATAATAACATTGCTTTTTGCTTGGCCTGCCCGCTAATCTGGGCAATGAAAATATCAGGCTTGTCTTCGTCAGCCAAAACTAAATTCTTGCTCCTGATTTTTGAAATTGTTTTTTCTATATCAATTCCAAAACCGCAGGCAGACAATGGCAAACCGCCTATCTTTTCTATTAGCTCGCTATAATTACCTCCTCCTCCAAGCGCTACTGGATTAGTAGCATCGCCTACTGGCATAAATTCAAAAATAGTCTTGTTGTAATAATCAAATCCTCTGGCAGATACTAAATTAGTATTAAGATTGTATGGAATTGAAAAATTATCTAAATGCTCAAGCACTATTTCAAAATGACGCCTGCAATTATCGCAAAGATGGTCTACTATAGGGGGGAGATTGGCAATTATTTCATCTGCCTTGTCTTCATTAATTTCCAGAATCTGCAAAGGATTTTTTAACAAAATCTTTTTTGCTTCAGCTGAAAGCTTTGCTTTGCGGCCTCTTTCCTTGAAATAATCCTTGATTATTTGAATATATTCCTGTCTGCAATTATTGCATCCCAAGCTATTAATCTGAACTTCAATATCAACCTGCAGTTCTTTAAAAAAATTATATGCGATTGAGATAATCTGAGCGTCTGCTGAAGGACCAAAATCTCCTAAAACATTTAAGCTAAACTGGTTAAACTGGCGCAAGCGCCCTCCATGCATCTTGTCATAGCGAATCACAGGGCCTAGCCAAAAACTTTTAAAAATCTCTCCTGGATTAATTAAATTATGCTCTAATACAGCCCGCATAAGGCTAGGAGTTATATCTGGACGTATGGCAATCTTTTCATTTGATTTATTAGTAAAACTATATAATTCTTTATTAACTAATTCGCTAGTCTTTCCGCTTGTTTTATCATACAAAGCTACATTTTCTAATAAAGGGACGTCAAACCTTTTATAGCTGTATAATTTAGCTAATTCTACTGCCTTGCGGCTAACCAAATTCCAATATTTAAAATCATCTGGCAAAACGTCTTTCATGCCTTTAATCTTGCTGACCAGCTTAGTATAGCTTACTATTTTTTTAGCATTTCTATTTGTTTTTTTTGATGTTTTAGCAGCTTTAGGCATATAGTTAATATGAATATTCTACTTGCGGAAAAGTTGAAATCTTATCAAACGGCCAGCCTCTGAAAAATACTCTTCCTATAACATAATCATAGCTTATTGGACCAAAGACCCTGGAATCCTTAGACGCATTGCGATTGTCTCCAAGCACATAGAATGCTCCTGCTGGCACCTCTATTTTCTGCCTTGATCCTGTTGTTTTCAAGTTTTCATCCAAATATGGCTCTGTTAATTTATACCCATCTAAATTATTATTATCATAAATATATATATCTCCGTTATTGATTTCTACTGACTCTCCTGGAAGGCCTATTATCCGCTTTATAAAATACTCTTTAGGGTCTTCAGGATATCTAAATACAATAATCTCTCCGCGTTGAGGCTCATTAAAGCGATATGATATCTCATCAATAATCAAATATTCATTGTCATGAAAATTCGGCTCCATAGAAGCTCCTTTTACATAAAAAGGCTGGACTAAAAAATAGCGGATAGGAATAATGATAGCCAAAGAAATAACTACCATTTTTGTAATTTCCCAGATAAAAGCAAAAAATTTTCTCATAATATTGTTAAAATAACTATTTTAGTATAGCACTAAATAATAGCTGAGTCAATGCTTAATTTTTCTTTAATTTAGCTTCTGTCTTTAATATATCAATAGTAGTTTTAATCACAGTATCAGGAGTTAAAGACATGCTGTCAATTCCGCATTTTACAATATATCTTGCAAATTCAGGAAAATCGCTAGGAGCTTGTCCGCAAATTCCAACTTTCCTCTTATTCTTCTTCCCGGCCTGAATTAAATATTTTACCAAAGTCTTGACTGATTCATTATTCTCATTAGATATTCCTGCAACATGCAAGTGTCCTGCATCTCTGTCAATGGCCATTGTAAATTGAGTCAAATCATTTGACCCTATTGAAAAACCGTCAAATATCTTAGAAAATTCATCAGCCAAAACAATATTAGCAGGAATTTCTGCCATTACATAAACTTCTAACCCGTCTTTATGCTGTTTAAGCCCATGCTTGGCCATAATTGCTATTACTTTCTTTCCCTCTTCTATGGTGCGGCAGATTGGAATTAATATCTTAATATTTTTTAATCCCATTTCATTTCTTGCCTTTTTTAAAGCCAAGCATTCTAATGTAAAAGCAGGAGCATACTTTGGATCATAATATCTGCTTGCTCCGCGCCAGCCTAGCATTGGATTGGCTTCTTTAGGCTCATAAACAGAGCCTCCGATTAAATTAGCATATTCATTAGTTTTAAAATCAGACAATCTGACAATAACAGGCTTTGGATAAAAAGCTGCCGCAATCAAGCCAATGCCTTCGGCTAATTTATCAATATAGAATTGCTTCTTATCACTATACCCGATAGTTAAAGCATCAATTTTCTTTTTAACCTCCTTATTTTTAAGTTTTTTGTAATTAATCAAGGCTAAAGGATGAATCTTAATATAGTTTGCGATTATAAATTCCTCTCTAGCTAATCCTACTCCGTCATTTGGTATAAAGGATTGGGCAAAGGCCATATCTGGAGTTCCAATATTCATCATAATCTTAGTCTTAGGCCTCTTAAGATTCTTAATGCTTGTCTTATGAACTTTGAATTTTAATATTCCCTTGTAAACAAAGCCGTCGTCTCCTTCAGCGCAGCTGACTGTCACCTTGTTTCCAGTATTAAGAACCTTGCTTGCATTATTGGTTCCAACAATGCATGGAATGCCTAATTCTCTAGAAATAATCGCTGCATGGCAGGTTCGGCCGCCCTTGTCAGTAATAATAGCTGCGGCAATCTTCATAATCGGCTCCCAGTCAGGGTCAGTCATATCTGTCACCAATATCTGGCCTTTTTTAAATTTATAAATATCCTTAGCATCCATAATCTTGTTAACTATTCCTGCTCCTATCCTGCTGCCAACACTCCTTCCTTGAACTAAAACTTTGCTTTTTTTAGACAGTTTGTACTCCTCTATTACATTATGATCTCTTATGCTATGAATTGTTTCAGGCCTTGCCTGAACAATATACAGCTTATTTTCCTCTCCATCAATTGCCCATTCAATATCCATGGGCCTGCCATAATGTTCGTGAATTATTACAGCCCATTTGGCTAAGGTAATCACATCTTTGTCATTAATAGATGGCTTGCATTGTTTATTTTCCAAAACAGGCACATCTTTGACCGGATTCTTGCCTTTGCTGTCATAAATCATCTTGATTTTTTTACAGCTCGTAGCTCTGGAAATAATAGTCATGGTTGGCTTAAATACATAAAACTCATCAGGATTAACCTTTCCTTGGACTATATTTTCTCCTAAGCCGTAAATAGAATTAATTAATACAGTATTTGCAAATCCTGATTCAGTATCAATGCTAAACATGACTCCTGATGAAGCCAAATCGCTCCTTACCATTTTCTGAACGCCAACTGACAAAGCTATGTTAAAATGATCAAAACCCTTGTCTACGCGATATGAAATAGCCCTGTTGGTAAACAAAGAAGCAATACATCTTTGTACAGCTTTTAATAGATCAGCTTCTCCAGAAACATTTAAAAAAGTCTCTTGCTGGCCGGCAAAAGAAGCGTCAGGCAAATCTTCTGCCGTAGCTGAAGAGCGTACTGCCACATGAACATTTTTATTTCCGCATTTTTTTGAAAACTTCCTGTAGGCGATAGCTATTTCTTTTTTAAAATGAGGAGGCATTGGAGTTTTTAAGATAGCCTGCCTCACAGCCTTTCCTCTCTTAGCTAAATCCCTTACATTATGCGTATTCAATCCTTTTAAAATCTTTTTAATCTTTTCATTTAATCCGCTTTCTTTAAGAAAATCATTATATGCATAAGATGTTGTTGCAAAGCCATTAGGAATATTTATTCCTTTTTTGCCAAGCTTTTGGTACATTTCCCCTAAAGAGGCGTTCTTGCCTCCAACAATAGGAACGTCTTTAATAGTTAACTCATTAAAGAATTTAATAAATTTGGATTTAGGCATAGGATAGAATTTATTTAAACTAAAACACTGATCTATATGATCAGTGTTTATTATACCATATTTTATCTTTCAGAACCAAATCTTCGAATCAAATGGTCTAAAATGTAACCATGGGGGTATTCGTTAAATAATATAAAATGTAACCATAAGAATTAAGTTAAATTACTATGGTTACAAACAAAATGAGCATTCAAACAAGAATAGGGTATTTAAAAAGAGTTAAGCCTCGTTATTTAAAATCTAACAAGCAAGAAAAGAATAAGATACTAGATGAATTTTGTAAGAATACGGAGTATAACAGAAAGTATGCAATCAGAAGATTAGCTCCTCAAAACGAGATCAAAACTATCAGGCCGATTAACAGAAAAAGAAAATGTACTTACACTAATGAGGATGTATATTGGCTAGCCAAGGTCTGGGAAATCATGGATTATCCCTGCGGACAGAGATTAGAACCAGTGCTGCCTGAAATGATAGATATATTAATTTCATTTAAAGAGTTGAATATCCCCGACAGCATAGCTGTGAGATTAAAGAAAATGTCATCTGCCACAATTGATCAACGGCTGCGTCCGCACAAAGTTAAATTACGACGGAGAATTAATTCTACTACCAAGCCAGGCAGTTTGATTAAAAAACAAATACCTATCAGGACAGTGAGTTGGAATGAACAAAGAATTGGATGCTGTGAATTAGATACTGTAGCTCATTGCGGAGACAGCGCTAAAGGAGAATTCATAAACAGCCTTACTTTAACTGATATTTTAACTCAATGGACAGAAGATATAGCTGTAATGGGCAAGGCCCAGAAACGGATAATGGCAGGATTAGATGATATTAAAAATAGGTTGCCGTTTAAGTTAACAGCTATTGATCCTGACAACGGAAGCGAGTTCATTAATTGGCAACTGTTCAAATACTGCATGGAAAGAGAAGTGGAATTTACCAGGGGCAGGCCGTATCAGAAAAATGATAATGCGCATGTTGAACAGAAGAACTGGACACATGTCAGAAAGGTGTTTGGCTATGCCAGAAGGGAAACAGAATTAGAGCTGGATATTATGAATGATTTGTATAGGAACGAATTGAGGTTGTACAAAAATTTCTTTATGCCTAATGTGAAGCTGATTGAGAAAAAAAGAGTTGGAAAGTATGGAGAAAAGATTAAGAAAAAATATGATAAGGCTAAGACTCCGTTTAAAAGAGTGCTGGCATGCGAGCAGGTTGATGAACAAACAAAAGAAGAGCTAAGAGAGTTGTATAAAACATTAAATCCGGCGGCGCTAAAAAGGTTAATTATTAGGAAAATAAATAAATTAGCAAAGATAAAAATTAACAAACCAATAGTGATTTTAGAGGGTTCCAAAGTTACCTTTATAAATCATTTAACGAAGTAGCCATAGTTACCTTTTTAAATCATTTGACAGG
>JBDRKN010000046.1:0-2341 GCA_043813955.1 bacterium
CAATAAAATTAAACAAAAAAATTCTAAACCTGTGGATAACTCCGACCTTGCGTCGGAGTTATTTTTTAATTCTTGGCGGGCGAAATCCAATAACAGAAATAATTATTGTTCCGATCAATGCCACTAAAAGAAAATAAGAAATATTTATGCTGGAGTTTTTTAAAATCATCACAGTCGTTCCAGCCCAAAGAATTATTAATGAGATAGCAACGTAAGGATACTTCATATAATTTATTTTATGGTTTTAACTATCGACCTTAATTCGCTGTATTTTTCCGCGTAATAAGCAAGCATTTCAATAAATTTCTCTCTTGCTCCTGACTTTTTCTCTTTTTCTACAGCCATAATTTCTTTAAAAGTTGCCCAGTCCGGCTCATCATCAATGCCAATGATTTCTGTATACAGTTCTTCATGCACTCCCTCTTTGGTTAATCTCTCAACTTCTTCAAGATTATATTTATTAAAAAACAGATTTAATGCCTTAATAATATCAAACCCGGGAGAAATCTCCAAGGCTATGGCATTAAGAGCTGTTATTGTTCTTAGATGGAGAATTATTTCTCTCGGTAGATAAATATTATACTTCTCGCTAATTTTTTTAATATTCAGAATTAGAGTGTTCACATCTTTATTTATAACCTTCATTATATCTTCCCTTAAGTCCTTTAAAATAAGTTCTTTTATTTTCCCGGAAATTTTCTCAAAATTTTCTCTTTCTTTTTTGGTGCGGACAAAAAAATTTTTCAATTCCTGGCCAATCAATTCTTCCCCGAATTCAAGGAAATGCTCGGCTATATAATCAGCGTTTTTTGTGGCAATGCCATAAAGAATTTTTAGATACGGCATGCGCTTAGATTCTGACTTTCCGACTATGCCGAAATCAAGATAAACCAGTTTAGCTTCAGGCAAAAAAATCAGATTGGTGGGATGAGGGTCGGCATGGAAGAAGCCATCAATAAAATACTGGCGCATCACATCAAAAACAAGATAGTAGGATAATTTATCTATTTCAATATCATCTCTTTTTTGCTGAAGCAAGTTATCAATAAAAACTCCGTTTTCAATAAATTCCTGAATGAGCACTCTGCTGGAAGATAATTCCAAATACTGCCTAGGCACAACCGTTCTCGGGTGCTCTTCGCTGTGCTTGTAAATAATATAACCATTGCGGGATTCAATGGTAAAATCCAGTTCATATTTAGACCAGCAAATAAATTCTGAGACTATTTCCTGCAAATGAACCCTAGAAAAAATTCTGAAGAAATCAGCAATAAAGGCCATAAATATCATTGCCTTAAAATCTTCCTCAAAGACTTGTTTTGTTTCCGGTCTCTGAATCTTTACAGCCACCTTTGTTCCGTCTTTAAGATAGGCCTTGTAGACCTGGGCAATAGGCGTAGAGGCAATGGGGTGACTATCAAATTCAGCAAAAAAAGATTCCGTAGCCATGCCTTTTTCTTTAATAAAAACTTTCTGCATCTGGAAATAAGGAAGAGGAGGTATCTGGGTTGATAATTTTAATAATTCTTGAGTGTATCTGTAAGACAAAAAATCCTGGCGCAATGCCAGAATCTGCCCCAGCCGCATAAAAGCCCCGCCCATTCTTTCAAAAAAGATCCGCATTTTTATCGGACCGGTCAAGCGCTTAAACAGCAGAGAGAAAATTGTCCAAATGCATTGAAATAATTTTTTTAAAAACATAATTCTTTCTGAATTTTTAGTAAGCGGATTTAAAGCCGACTGAAGCGATAATAACGGTCGCAAGAACCGTAAAAAGGAAGAATGTTTCCGGGCTGGGGATGCGTGAATAAACAACAAGCACTGAAGCAGCAATCCAGATGGCCAAAATTGCAATTGTAACCCAGGTATATCTCATAATATTTCCCCGTACAGCTATGGCTGGTGGAGTATACTCCAATACAATGTCTTTATGTGAGTGCTGCCACCAGCCGTAGCTATACGGGATATTTTTAGTATAGATAATAATACTTGAAAACACAAACCCCGACGCAAGGTCGGGGCTTATGCAGACATGTATTGTACCTCCTTGTCCCGCCAAGGCGGGATCGAAGAACACTCACACTTACTGTATAGCAAATTTTACCTAAAAAGTCAAGGATTACGGCCGGCGCGGATTTCGTTGATGTAATACTCGCCCTGCTGTTTGAATTTAGGTTCCAATTCAATTGCTTTTTCCAACTGCTCAATGGCTTTTTCTCTTTCGCCAATTTGCAGATAACTTGCTGCCAAACTAACGCGATACTGCGCGTTGTCTGGATTTTGCTCAATCAAAATTTCCCAAATAGCCGTGACTTTTTGAAAATTTCCTATTTCCACATAA